>NZ_JBIAXG010000029.1:83185-121512 GCF_042896465.1 Streptomyces sp. NPDC001292 | reverse complement strand
CGAACAACCCATCGCCACCACCCATACCAACATCATCCTGCATGAATGATCACGAACCGCAGGCGGGTTGCCGGTTACTGAGACACGCTCCTAGCTCGGGACCTTTCCGCCAAGGCCGCGCCGAGGCCTGCCCGCCGCCGAGCCACAGCCATGTCCGTACGTCCCGGCCGGGGAGGAACAGCCCATGCCGTCCAGGAACCGGCCCTCCCCGGCCGTCCCGAGCACCCCCGACAGCGAGGCCCGCAGGCTGGCGCTCGTCATCCATCTGGCGTTCTTCCTGCTGCTCGGCTCCGCCCTGTTCCGGTACGTCCAGCGGCACAACGCCCAGCCCCAGGTGCCCGCCGTCCTGGCCCTGGCCGGCGCCCTCGCCCTGCTGTACGTCGTCGGCCACCGCACGGCCGTCGCCGCGCCCGCCGCGACCGTCTCGGGCACGGCGGCCGTCCCCGAGACGATCTCCCCCTCTTCGCTGGGCTCGGCCTCCGCGGGCCGCGGACGGCCTCCTCTCGCCGGGCTGCTGTGCCTGGGCGCGCTCGTGGGTGTGTGGGCCGTACTCGTCGCCCTGGCGCCCAGCTTCGCCTGGTGCGCGGTGCCGCTGTTCTACACCGCGCTGCGCACCCTGCCGACGCCTGCCGCGTACACGCTGGTGACGTTCTTCACCGCCTTCGTGGTCGTCGCGCAGCTGCGGCTGGCCGACCGTCTCGACGTGGACCTGGTGATCGGTCCGCCGGCCGTCGCCGCCCTGGCCACCGCGGTCTTCACCTACATGGACCGGCAGTCGACCCGGCAGGCCGCCCTGATCCGCGACCTGGTGCGCACCCGCCGCGAACTCGCCGCCACCGAACGCCGCGAGGGCACTCTCGCCGAACGCCAGCGGCTGGCCATGGAGATCCACGACACCCTCGCCCAGAGCCTGTCCAGCCAGCGGATGCTCCTGCAGGCCGCCGACCGGTTGTGGGAAACCGAACCGGTGCGGGCCCGCGCCCATCTGCGCACCGCCGGGTCGATCGCCGAGAGCAGCCTGACCGAGGCTCGCCGATTCGTGCACGACCTGGCGCCCGCCGACCTCGCCGAGGGCGGCGGCCTGGAATCGGCCCTGCGGGCCCTGGCCTCCCGCGAGACCACGGCCGAACTCACCGTGACCTGTCTCGTCGACGGCGCGCCGGGACCGTACGGGCTGCCGGACCGGGTGCAGTCCGCGCTGCTGCGCATCGCCCAGGGCGCCCTCGCCAACGTCCGGGAGCACTCCGGCGCCACCCGGGCCGCCCTCACCCTCACCCATCTGGAGGACCAGGTCCGGCTGGACATCGCCGACAACGGCCGCGGCTTCGACACCGCCGCACTGCCGGAGCGCGCCGTCGGGGTCCGCGGGCACGGCCTGCCCGCGATCCGGGCCAGGGTCGGCCAGCTGGGTGGCACCCTCACCATCGAGTCCGCGCCCGGTGACGGCACCGTCGTCTCCGTGGCCGTCCCGCACCGTCCCCCTACCGCGGAGGTCCCCACACCATGACCCGGACCGAACCCGTCCAAGGCACCGAAGGCACCGGACGGGCGCCCGTACGGCTCGTCCTGTGCGACGACCACGCCGTGGTCCGCGCCGGCCTGCGCGCCCTGCTCGGCAGCGCCCCGGGGATCGACGTGGTGGGCGAGGCGGACAGCGGCGCGGAGGCCGTCGCGCTCGCCGCGAAGCTCATGCCCGACGTGGTCCTCATGGACCTGCAACTCGGCGACGGGATGGACGGTGTCGAGGCCACGCGCCGCATCACCGCCGACTCCGGCAGGTCGGTCCATGTGCTGGTCCTGACTACGTACGACACCGACGCCGACATCACCCGTGCCATCGAGGCGGGCGCCACCGGATACCTGCTCAAGGCCGAGCGCCCCGACGAGCTGTTCACCGCCATCCACAGCGCCGCCGCCGGCCGCACCGCCCTGTCCGCTCCCGTCGCCCACCGGGTCATGACCCGTATGCGCAGCCCGCGCCCCAAACTCACCGACCGCGAGCGCGACATCCTCGGCCAGCTGTCCCGCGGGCTGACCAACCGGGACATCGCCAAGGCCCTGTTCCTGAGCGAGGCCACCGTCAAGACGCACCTGGGCCGTATCTACGACAAGCTCGGCGTCGACACCCGCGCCGGCGCCGTGGCCGTCGCCAAGGAACAACGCCTGCTGTCCTGACGAGCACGGCGCGCTCCGCCCGGCGCGAGCCGTACCGGAGACAAGGCCGTCGGCTGCGGCACGCGCAGCCGCGATGACGCGCTGCCCGACGGTGTCCGACGCGACGATCCCTACCGCGGTTTCCGTGGAGACCGCTCCGGCCCGACTGGGGCGTCTTCCTCCACACGCCGGCGCGGATCCCCGCGGTGTGGCCGCGCACGATCCACGACCGGGTGAAGGACCACCCATACGCTCGCCAGTTCCAGCCGCGCAAGGCATGCGCAACCGCGTGCCCCGCCGACTCGGCTTCTTCTTCGGGTCCTCCTGCCGCTCACCGGCTCTGTTCGGCGTAGTCCCGGAAATGTTCCAGATCGCTGCGGACGAGCCGTTCGATCGCGTTCGCCTGGGCGAAGCCCCTGGGTCCGCCGAATGCCGCCCGTACGGTGTCGGGGTCGTACTCCAGCCGTGCCTGGATCCGGGTGTTTCCCTGGTCGATGGGGTGCAGTGTGAGGGAGCACCTCAGTTCCGGGGCTTGCGTGGTGTGCCATTCCAGCACGCGGTCCCCGGTGCGGTCGGAGGCCTCGACCTCCATCTGCCGGGCCCGTCCGCCGGCCTCGATGTCCAACTGGGCGCGACCACCGGCCTCCGCATGGGCGTCGCGCACGCCGTCAATGAAGCGGGGGTAGTTCTCCACCCGGTGGAGGCTGTCCCAGGCGCTGTCGATGGGGACTCCGACGTCGATGTGTTCTTCGAGGGTGCTCATGGCGACCTCCGCGGTTCGGCTCACGACGCACGTCCTTCTGCCTCCAGTGTGCGCCCCGTCCGGCGGGCCGGGGCCCGGACCTGGCAACCGGGGATCAGGCGCCCACCCGGACGAGGCCGCTCTCGTAGGCGAAGATGACCGCGTGAACACGGTCCCGCAGGCCCAGCTTGGACAGCAGACGTCCGAGGTGGGTCTTGACGGTGGTCTCTCCGAGGAAGAGGCGTGCGGCGATGTCCGCGTTGCTCAGCCCTCGGGCGACCAGGGCCAGCACCTCCCGCTCGCGCTCGGTCAGCCGCGACAGCCGGTCACGCTCGGCGGAGTGGGCTTCGGGCAGGACGAAACGTTCCACGAGGCGGCGGATGACGGACGGCGCCATCATCACCTCGCCCCTCAGCACGGCCCGGACCGTGACCAGGATCTCCTCCCCGAGCGCGTCCTTGACCAGGAACCCGCCGGCGCCCGCGCGCAGCGCTCCGTAGGCGTACTCGTCGAGGTCGAAGGTGGTCACGACGAGGACCTTCGGAGCGGACGGCCGGGCGCAGATGTGACGGGTGGCGGCCAGGCCGTCCAGGTCCGGCATGCGTACGTCCATCAGGACGAGGTCGGGTTCCAGTTCCGCGCTGAGCGCGATGGCGGTGCGCCCGTCCGCGGCCTCCCCGACGACGGTGAGATCGGGCTGACTGCCGATCACCATGCGCAGCCCCATCCGGACCAGCTCCTGGTCGTCGCAGAGCAGCACGCGGTACGGCGCCGCGCCCCCGCTCACCGCACCGCCCCGGCAGGTGCGGGCGGCCCCGGCCGCAGCGTCGCGTCCACCCGGTAGCCGCCCTCAGGGGTGGGACCGGCACAGACGGTGCCGCCGTAGAGTGCCGAGCGCTGCCTCATGCCCTCCACGCCCCGCCCGGCCGAGGGCAAGGCGGCCTCGGGCGCGGTTCGCACGCCCGGCGAGTTGTCGACACGGATGCGAATGCGGCGCTCCGGGCCCGGAGCGCCGACCTCGACCAGGACCCGGACCCCTGCGTTCGGTGCGGCGTGTTTGACGACGTTCGTCAGCGCCTCCTGCACGATCCGGTAGGTCTGCAGCGCGGCGCCCGCCGGCAGGCCGCGCCGGTCCCCGCGCAGCTCGAGGCTGGCCGCCCCGGGGAAGCGGGCGACGAGGGAGCGCAGCTCGTCCAGGCCCGGCTGCGGCCCGTCCGGCTCGGTGCGCCGGTGCCCGTCCTCCTCCTCCCGAGGACGCAGCATGTCCAGCAGGCGACGCAGTTCGACAAGCGCGTCGCGGCCGGTGGCGCCGATCGTCTCGAGCGCCCGGTGCGCGGCCGCGGGGTCGTTGCGGCCCGCCAGCCTGCCGCCCTCGGCGTTGACGACCATGACGCTCACGCCGTGGGCGAGGATGTCGTGGATCTCACGAGCGATCCGTGCGCGCTCCTCGGCTACGGCGGCGCGGGCCAGCACGGCACGCTGGGACTCCGCCAGTTCGGTGCGGCGCGCGAACTCGGCGAGATGGGCGCGCCGGGCCCGGACGTACTCGCCCCACACCCACGACCCGGCCAGCCAGAACATCACGGAGGCGGGCGTCCACCAGGCGCCGTGCCCCGCCGAAGCCCCCTGTTCGTAGGAACGCAGCCAGTCCGGCACCCACAACAGCAGGCACCCGGCCGAGCACACGGCCGCCGCGGCGGCGGGGCGGCGCAGAGCGCGGACCACGAGCGTGTAGAGCAGCGCCGCCATGGCGAGGGCACCCCGGCCCACTTCCTGCCCCCACACCTGCCCCAGGTACTGCGCCCAGAAAGCGGCCGTGACCAACGCGGCGACGACGTGGGGGTGCCGGCGCCGCCACAGCAGCGGCAGGACCAGTGCGGCGTGGACCACCGCCTGCACCCACACCGGCCGCCAGCCGGCCTGTTCGCGGATCACCGGAGGTACGCCCACCAGGACCACCAACGCCGCGTCCGGCAGCCAGGGGTGACGCCGCCGCCATCGCGACAGGCTCTCCATGAGACGAAGCACCGCCTCAAGCTATGCCGCCCGGGGGCCCGGCACGTCGTCCCGTGGAGGGCAGTGGGATCCTCCCCGAGGACTACACACCCGGCCCTCGGACACGACGTCCGGCTACGACGTCCGTGCCGAGCATGAGCGGCGTGTCGATCACCACGCAATTCTTCAAACACCCGCTGACGACAGGCGCGATCGCCGCCAGCTCACCGCGGCTGGCCCGCGCCATGACCCGTGGGATCGGGCTGGAGACCGCCTCCCTCGTCGTCGAACTCGGCCCCGGCACGGGCGCCATCACCCGGTCGATCCTGCGTCTGATGGCGCCGGGCACCCGCCTGGTCGCCATAGAGATCAATCCCGAGTTCGCCGCCCGCCTCGAAGCCGCCCACCGGGACGACCGGCTCACCGTCGTCCGGGGCGCGGCATCCGATGTCGCCACCGTGACCGGGGAGCCGGTGCACGCGGTGGTCTCCGGACTGCCGTGGACCGTCATGCCCGAACGGCAACGGCACCGCACCCTCGAAGCCGTCGCCCAGGTCCTGAAGCCGCACGGCCGTTTCACCACCTTCGCCTACTGCCACGCCGCCTGGACCCCGCCCGCCCGCCGCTTCGCCTCGGAACTGCGCAGCCATTTCGCCACGGTGGAGCGCACCGCGGTGGTGTGGCCCAATCTGCCGCCCGCGTTCGTCTACCGGGCCGGTCACGCCGGTCACCAACGGGCGGAACGCTGACGGGAGCACGGTGCTTCCGGCTCCGGGTGCCCGCGGTGCACGTCCGGGCTACGTTCCCTCCATGGCTGGTCCACCCCTTCGGGATGTCCGGCCCGAGCGGGCCCGGAGTCCCTCGCCGCCGGACAGGTGCCGCCGCGTGCGGAATGCGGCCAGGGCAGCGCACCGGACGCGCGCGCCGACCGCACTGGTGACCGCGGCAGCGCTGGCGTCGGCCCTGTCCGGCTGCGGTGGCGGCGACGTCGCGCCGCGAGATGGAGCCACGCAGCAGGTGCCGTCGGCGAGCGGCACGGTGGCCGGAGCCGCCCGGAGCCCCGGCGGGTCCGTCGACTGCCGCAGAACGAGATGCGTGGCGCTCACCTTCGACGACTCGCCGAGCGTCCGCACCCCGCGGATCCTGGACATCCTGCGCCGGTACCGCGTGCACGCCACCTTCTTCACGCTGGGCAAGAACCACGTCCTCAGAGACCCGGGAACAGTCAGGCGGATGGCCGCGGAAGGCCACGAGGTGGAGACCCTCACCTGGTCCCACCGGATCCTCACCGGGATCAGCCCGGCCGACGCGCGCAAGGAGATCACCCGGGGCCGCGAGGCCGTGGCGAAGGTCATCGGCCGCCGGCCTCTCCTGTTGCGCCCGCCGCAGGGCCGTACGAACGCGACCGTCACGGCGATCTGCCGGCAGCTCGGCATGGCGCAGGTCCTGTGGAGCGCCACCGCGTCCGACTACGAGACCACCGACTCGGCGCTCATCACCCGCCGGATCCTGGCCCGGACCGGCCCTGGCGGGATCATCCTGCTGCACGACCGGGTGGACCCCACCAACCGCGGCTACAACGGCACGGTCGCCGCGATTGCCGGCATCCTCGCCAGCCTCGAGGCCCGCGGTTACACCTTCGTCACCGTCACCCGGCTCCTCGCTCCGGCGGGGCCCCGGCCCGGTGAGGTGTACCGTGACGGGCCTCTCGGCCCGTGACGGCCCCTTGCTCCTCGTACGGCGGCGTCCTGGTCAGAGCTTGGTATTGCCGCCCTTGTTCACGATGCTCGCGCCCCTGCAATTGCCCCAGGTGAGCTTCAGGCCGGTATTGCCCCCGCCCTTGCCACCCCACTTGATCAGCGAGATCTTCTTGCCGCCGTAGCCGCCGGTCTTGTACTTGTTGCCCTTGAAGACGTTGCCGCTTCCGCAGCGCTCCCCCTTCTCCAGCCGGCCCCACTCGCTGAACAGGGCGTACCAGCCGGAGCCGGTGAAAGTGTTCCCGCTGACCGTGTTGTTCTTGCTGCCGTCCCTGATCCGCACGGGGTCGCCGGTGATCGAGGAGAACTTGTTGCCGGTGACGCTGCTGCCCGAGGTCCTGACCAGGTAGACGCCGTGCATGGTGGCGCCGTTGCGCAGGTTGGAGAAGGTGTTCTTCTTGATCACGATGCCTGAGGCGTTCTGGACGTGAACCCCGGCGTAGCCGGTGGATCCGCTGAGGTTCGTGAACTGATTGCCGGAGACCGTGACGTTCTTGACGTTCCTGAGCAGGATCGCGTTGTTGTGCCCGGAGAACTTCTTGCCGCTGATGGTGAAGCCTCCGGGGCCCCCGTCGATGCAGAGCTGGTAGTCGCCCTTGGGGCACTTGACCTGGCCGGGGTACTTGGTCGCGGCGACCGCCGAGCCCGGTGCGGCCGTGCCGGCCAGTACCAGGGTGCTGCCGATGGCCGTGACGGTCAGGGCATGACGCATACGCATGGGTCTCCTCCGATGCTGTCCGCTGGTCTCGCTGGAAGCGGGATCCACTCTTCCCGGGAGACCTTGGCGAAACCTTGAACCAGCTTTGGAGAACGCCTGCGCGGGCCTCGAACCGTACCCACAGGCGTGGTCAGGTCTGTGCCGACTCCGCGGCGTCCGGACCGTCCGCGCCAGGTGGGACGTCGAGTTCACGCAGGAGGGCGCTGACCCGGTCCACGTCCTCGGCGAGGGCCTGGATGTCGAGGTGGATGCCGAGAGCCTGGCGCAGAGCATTCCGGGCCTGCTCGAGGGCTCCTGTCGCCCGGTGGGCCTGACTCAGGTGGACCAGGGTCTCGGCCTCGTTGTAACGGTGGCCCAGTGCGCGGTTGAGCTCCAGGCTGTGCTCGTAGCAGTCGATGGCCCTCGCGTGTTCGCGGAGTTGGTGGTACGCGTATCCGAGAGTGTCCCAGGTGCCCGCCCGGCCCCGTTCGTCGCCGAGCTCGTGCTGAATGGCCAACGCTTCCCGGCCATGGCGTACCGCCTCGGCGAGGTTCCCCAGATGGGCGTGGTCCCAGGCCACCGCGTTCAGGGCACGGGCGTGTCCCGGAAGGTTGCCGAGAGAGGTGAACAGGTCCGCGGCGTGCTGGTCGTGCCGCAGAGCGGCGCTCCTGTCGCCGTCGCGCTCGTGCAGCCAGCCCAGGGCTAGGTGAGTGTGGGCCGCCGAGAGGAGGTCGCCACTCGACTCCGAGAGGTCCAGCGCGCAGGCCAGTTCGCGATGGGCTTCGGTGAAGCGGCCGGTCTCGGTGCAGGCCCAGGCCAGCGTGCGATGGGACTCGGCCCGGGCGGACGGATCCCCGAGGCGGATCGCGGCGGCGAGTGCCGTGGTGTGCACCGCGGTGACGTCGGCCCAGCGCCCCCTGCGGGCCAGGAAGGTGCTCATCGCCCACGCCAGCCGCCATGCCTGCCGGTCGTGGCCGGTACGTGCGGCATGGTCCACGGTCGCCGTCAGCACGGTGTGTTCGCTCGTGAACCACGCCAGGGCCTGGTCGTGCGTGGTGAGTTCCTCGGGCTGTGTTCCCTCTGCCGCCGGAACCGGCCGGAGCGGGTCGCGGTGGGGCACCAGCAGCCGGTCGGCCTCGTACGCCGTGTGCGCGTAGTGGTCGAGTACGCGGGTGAGTGCCGCTTCCGCTTCACCCGCGGGTGCCGCGGTCTCCGCCAGTTCGAGGGCGTACGCGCGCAGCAGGTCGTGGCAGGTGAAGCGGCCCGGGACGCGTTCCTGGACGAGGTGGAGGGCCTGGAGGCGACGCAGCCGCGTACGGAGCCGGGTGAGCGGCAGGGCGGTGAGGCTGACGGCGGCGGACAGGCCGATGTCTGTGCCGGGCGACTGGGCGAGCTGCCGGAACACCCGGGCCGCATCGGGGTCGAGGGCGAGACAGGACGAAGCGAAGACGGTCCGTACGTCACCGGTCGCCTCGCCGGTGTCCAGGGCGTCGAGCCGGGTCGCGGCACCGCGCAGTTCGGCCGTCAGGGCGGTGAGAGTGAGCGCCGGGTTCGTGGTGACGCGGGCGGAGAGGACGCTGATGGCCAACGGAAGTCCGGCGCAGTAGCCGAGGAGCTCCGCCGCCGCTGCGGGTTCCGCGGCGACCCGCTCGGCCCCGAGGCGGCGTACCAGCAGGTCGTGCGACTCGCTGTCGTCGAGCGTTTCCAGGGCGAGCCGGCCCGCGCCGTGAGAGGCGGCGAGTCCGGGGAGCTGGTGACGGCTGGTGATCAGCACCGTGCAGGTGGGGCTGCCGGGCAGCAGGGGCAGGATCTGGTCGGTGTCGCGGGCGTTGTCCAGCACGATGAGCATGCGTCGGCCCGCCGTGAGGCTTCGGTACAGCGCGGACTGACCCTGCGCGGTGCTGGGGAGGCTCGCGGCGTCGGCGCCCAGGGCTTCCAGGAACCCTCGCATGACGACGTAGGGGTCCACGGGTGCGCCGGAGGGTGCGAAGCCTTGGAGGTCGGCGTACAACTGCCCGTCGGGAAACAGCTCTTGCTGATCATGTGCCCAGCGCAGCGCCAGCCAGGTCTTGCCGACGCCGCCGGTACCGCAGATCACCCCGATCAGAAGGGTTTCGTCGCCCGGATCGCCCTGTGGCACCAACAGCTTGTCCAGGCGGCGGAGTTCCGTGGCGCGGCCCGTGAACATGGGCGGCGGCGCGGGCAGTTGCCGGGGGGCCGCGGCGGCGGTGTCCGCGGGCTTCGGCTTCGCATGTCCACGGGTCGGTGCGATCAGCAGCGGATCCGAGACGAGGATCTGCTGGTGCAGCACCCGCAGCCTGGGCCCCGGATCGATGCCCAATTCCTCGGCCAGACGGCGGCGTGTCCGCTGATAGTGGTTCAGGGCGTCGGCGGGACGTCCGCCACGGTAGAGGGCGAGCATCAGCTGGGCGGCGAGCCGTTCGTCCAGCGGGTGGCTCTCGGCGTGGGCGGTCAGGGTCGTCGATACTTCGGCGTGCAGACCGCGGCGCAGTTGGAGGTCTCCCCAGTCCAGCACGGTCGCGAGCCATTCCAGGTGCACGGTCTCGCGCTGGGCGTCGAACCAGGGGGTGTCCATTCCTGGACAGGCGTCGCCGTGCCAGAGCGCGAGGGCCTCCTCGAACAGGCGTGCCGCCTCGTCCTCGCCGCCCGCGCCCTCGGCGGTTCGGGCCCTGGTGGCAAGCAAGCGGAAGCGGTGCAGGTCGACGGCCGAGGGGTCGACGGTCAACTCGTATCCACCGGACCGCCGTACGATCCGCGCTTCCGCGGCCGCGGCGCGTAACGCCTGGCGCAGTCTGGACAGGTAGCTGTACAGCGTCAACCGGGCACGCTGCGGTGCCCGCTCCGCCCAGACCCGGTCGATGAGCTGATCCGCCGTCACCGACCGGTTGGCATCGCACAGCAGCGCCGCCAGCACGCGCTGCTGCCGCGCGGGCCCCAAGTCCAGCCGGTCGCCGTCGACGCGGGCCTCGATCGCACCCAGCACACGGAACTCCACCGCCACACGGACCACCCCCGGGCAGATCCTAGGGCCGGATCCCTGGCCGCCGATCAGCCATTTCAAGCTGCTTTCCGGGTTCGGGCACCTCAGCTCCCGGCGCAGGGCAGCGCCACCGTGATGGACGGTCCTCCCTGGGGGCCCGGGTCGACGGTCAGCTCGGCGTCGTGCACGGCGGTGGCAGCGGAGACGATGGAGAGCCCGAGGCCGTGCCCGTCCGGACTCCCGGTCCCGGACTCCAGGCGCTGGAAGGGCTGGAAGAGGGTGCCGATCCGGTCCGGTGTCTCAGGTCCGCTGTCGACCACCCGCAGGAACGGCTGCCGGTGCGCGGTTCCGGTGACCACACGCACCCGGCCCGCGCCTGCCCGACACCGGATGAGCGGCAGCACGCGTTCAGTGCTCTTCCTCGCGGGGGCGTTCGGCCGTGCCGAGGATGTGGGTGGCGGCCGGCAAGGGGAAGCGGGTTTCGGGAAAGACGAACTTCTCCACCTCCGTGAGAGTGAACCCGGCCGCGGTGATGGCGCTCTGGGTGTCGCGGCCGGTGTGGCAGCCGCCGCACAGCAGTGGCCAGACGGTCGCGTCCACGGCGCGCTGGACGCGGCGCATGCCCGGTGTGTCCGCCTGGACGTGCTCGAAGAACCGCAGGTGGCCTCCGGGCCGCAGGACGCGGTGGATCTCGGCCAGTGCCGCTCTCTGGTCTGCCACCGAGCACAGGGTGAGGCACACGACGGCCGCGTCGAACGAGGCGTCGGGCACCGGCAGTTGCTCGGCCCGGCCGTCCATGACCTCCACCTCCGCGGGCACCGCGCGGGCCGCTTCCGTGGCCAGGGCACGCAGGCGGGGCTCCGGCTCGATGGCCAGGACGCGTTTCACCTCGGGTGGGTAGTGCCGGAAGTTCAGTCCGTTGCCCGCGCCGACCTCGATGACCCGGCCGGCCAGACCGGCCACCAGGCGCTTCCGGTACCGCGTGACACCGGCCCTCTCCAGGCCGGGGGCGGCGACCTTGGCGTAGAAGCGGGCGAAGACGGGGTGGCGCAACTGTGAGGCCATGGCGGATCACCGGAGTTCCTGTCGGGGGTGGTGCCTGGTGGTCATCGCGAGCTTGTGTTCCGACCCAGCACACCACACAAGTGGTCCGCTGACGCTTTCCGGACGCACCCCCCTGGTGTGATCGCCTGATTGGTCTCATCGGGTGTTGGAAGGGGGGAGCGCGAGCAGGAACCGGCGGATCGGCGCGTCCATGCGGTGGGCGTGCGCAGTGGTCGTGGCCGTCAGCGCGCCGGCGGGCCAACGCAGTCAGGACGCGGCCGTTCCCGGAGCGGGCGGGCCTCCGGGAGTGCCGCAGGCGCCCGCGCCGGGCAAGAACATGACCGACCAGCCGGTGCGGCCCACACCGCCTGCGGCGCGTGCGCCGCTGCACGTGGACGGCAGGTATGGCGCGCATACGGCTTCCAGCCGCCCCCGTCCGGAATGGTCAGCCGGCTTCTGCCGGGAGCAGGCGCTTCACCATGACGTCGATCAGTGCGTCGAGCCGGTGCGGCGCGAGGAGCTCCGGGACGGTCAGGTCCTCGACGATCAGCCCCAGCATGGCCAGGTAGAGCACGACCACCCCGGTGCGGTCGCCGGGCAGGCCGCCGCCCAGGTGGAAGTCGATGTTGGCGTCGAGCTCGGCGGTGAAGAAACCCGTGAGCTCACTGTGGAGTTCGGACCGCCGGGTGGCCTCCAGACGCAGTTCGAGCATGGCCAGGTGGCTGCTGCGTTCGCGGCGCATGCGGTCGACGAGCTGCGTCATCAGGGTCCTGACCAGCTCGTGCGACGGCTCGGCGTTCATCGTGTCGGCCAGCTCGGCAGGATCGGGGGTCAGGCGCTCGCGAGTGCGTCCCATGACCTGCGCCAGCATGTCGGCGCGGTTGGCGAAGTAGTTGGACGCCGTCCCGGTGGGCACGGCCGCCTCCCTGTCGACGGCGCGCAGCGTCAGGCCCCTGGAGCCCTCTCGGGCGAGAACCTCGATGGCGGCATCGAGCAACGCGGTGCGGCGGGAAGGATTCTGACGCATCGACAGCTCCGGGGAAACTCATTGACACCACTGCGGATGCAGCACTACGTTCAAACCACTTCAACCACAGTACATCAGATGGAGTGGCATACGAGGAGCCGAGAAGCCCCCGGTCCCGCCACGTCGTCGCAGAGGAAAAGAGACCGGATGCGCAGACTCACCTACTATGTCGCCGCCACCCTCGACGGCTACATCGCCGGCCCGGACGGCGGTTACGACTTCTTTCCCTTCGAAGGCGAGGTCCGGGAGGCGATCCTCGCCGAGTATCCCGAGACCATGCCGGCGCACGTCCGCGGGCCGCTCGGCCTGACCACCACCCCTCACCGGCACTTCGACACCGTGATCATGGGTCGCGGCACCTACGAGCCCGCCCTGAAGGCAGGCATCACCAGCCCCTACGCCCACCTGGAGCAGTACGTCGTCTCCCGTGCCCTGGCCTCTCCCTCCCCGGACGTGGAGCTCGTCGCCGACGACCCGGCCGCGCTGGTGCGCGAGCTGAAGAAGCAGGACGGCATGGGCATCTGGCTCGCCGGCGGCGGCAAGCTGGCCGCCGCGCTCCGCGACGAGATCGACGAACTGATCATCAAGCGCAACCCGGTCGTCATCGGCTCCGGCGTCCCGCTGTTCGACGGCCCGTTCGCACCCACCGGCTTCGTGCCGACCGCTCGCCGCGACTTCGACTCCGGCGTCAGCATCGTCACCTACACGAGGAAATGACGTGAGAGCACTCGCCACCCTCTCCCTGCTGGCGGCCACCCTGGCCACAGGGCTGATGGCCGGCCTGTTCGCGGCCTTCGCCTACGCCGTCATGCCCGGCCTGCGCCGCGGTGACGATCGCACCTTCGTCACCGCGATGCAGCAGATCAACAAGGCGATCCTCAACGGATGGTTCATGACGTGCTTCCTGGGGGCGCTCCTGGCGCCGGCACTCGCCGCCGTCGCGCAGTGGTCCGGCGGCGATCGCGGGGTCTTCGCATTCGTCATCGCCGCGCTGGTGCTGTACCTGGCGATGTTCGTCGTCACCGCCGCGGTCAACGTCCCGCTCAACGACCGGTTGGCCGCCGCCGGCCAACCGGACCGTATCGGCGACCTCGCCGCCGTGCGGGAGCGCTTCGAGTCCAGCTGGGTCGCCTGGAACATCGTCCGCGCCGTGGCCTCCACGGGTGCGTTCGGCTGCCTGGCCTGGGCGCTGGTCCTGCATGGCCGCGCCACCCACTGAGGCGATCGACGACCGCCGGGAGATCCGCATGGCCTGGTCCGAGCGCATCGTGACGCGAGACGGTGTGCGACTTGTCTGCAGGGACCGGGGCGGGCTGGGACCACCCGTCGTGCTGCTGCACGGTCTGGCCGGCCACTCCGGTGAGTGGGATGCGACAGCCCGGAATCCGAGCTCCCGGTATCGGGTCGTCGCGGTCGACCAGCGAGGGCACGGCGCCGGCGAACGTCACCCGCGGGACGTCTGGCGTGCCGCGTACGTCGCCGATGTCATCGTCGTTGCCGATCGACTCGGGTTGCGACAGCCCGTACTGGTCGGTCAGTCCCTGGGCGGGCACACGGCCATGCTCACCGCTGCCGCACATCCCGAGCGGGTCCGCGCGCTCGTGCTCGTCGAGGCCGGCCCGGGTTCCGGCGATCCGAGCGCTCGCGTCGAGATCGGCGGATGGCTGGACTCGTGGCCGGTGCCGTTCACCTCCCGGGAGGCGGCTGTCCGGTTCCTCGGCGGCGGCCCGGTCGGCGAAGGCTGGGCAGCCGGTCTGGAGGAACGCGACGGCGGCTGGTGGCCGCGTCTCGATCGGGGCGTGATGGTCGACTCGCTGGCGGAGAACGCCCGGCGCTCCTTCTGGGACGAGTGGGCGCGGATCGTGTGCCCGACCTTGGCGGCGCTGGCCCGGTCCAGCATCATCCCGCCCCACGAAGTGGACGGCATGCTCCGCCAAGGACCCGTCACCCAGGCCGTCAGCATTCCCGAAACCGGTCACGACCCGCACCTGGAGCGACCCGGCACTCTGCACACCGCGCTCTCGGACTTCCTCGACGGGCTCGCGCACGGCAAGCGATGACTTTCGGCGGCGGGCCCAGCCGGCCACCGCCCCTGTCAGATGTCGGTACGCGCCAGCTCGCCCTTGAGCAGGCCCGTCGCCTGGCCCACCTCGATGAGGTAGCCGTCGGGATCGCGCAGGTAGCAGCGCAACTCGGCGCGACGGTCGATGGGCGGGGTGAGGAACTCCGCTCCCTTCGCGACCGCAGCGTCGTAGAAGCGGTGGATGTCGGCCACCCGCACGTTCAGAAAGCCGGAGGCGGTGCGAGGGTCGTCCGGCGGGCGCAGTACGACGTCGGGCTTGTCGTCGGTGGGGCCGCCGCCGGGATTCAGGATGATCCAGCCGTTGGCGACCTTGATGATGCAGGGATTCTCCTCCAGCACCACCGTTCCGCCCAGCACGTCGGCGTAGAACGCCCGGGAGCGCAGCACATCGGAGACAGTGAAGAAGTGTGTGAGCACCAGGCCCTCGACCGGCGCAGGAAGATCGTCCGGGTTCATCCGCTGCTCCCGCTCGACGTGTGGTCGGACACGCACTCAGAGTAGGAGCTGAGCGACCGCGCGGCACCCGCACGCCGAGTAGCGATGATTTCGGCGCGGGCCGCCGGTCGTCATGGGGAGAGGAAGGAGATCCGCCATGCCGACACAGCCACCCGCAAAGCGACCCACGACCGATCTCGACGCCCGATACAGCTCCGCACTCAATCCCCGCCCGGGTGCCACGGAGGTCACCGCCACCGAGTGGGCCGAGGCCCAGCGGCTGCTGAAGTCCGCCGAGATCTTCTGGGTGTCCACGGTGCGGCCCGACGGCCGGCTGCACGTCACTCCCGTGATCGCCACCTGGCACGACGGGGTGCTGTACTTCTCCACCGGACCGGGCGAACAGAAGGCGAGGAACCTCGCCCATGATGCGCACTGCGCACTGACGACCGGGGGAAACTCACTCACCGAAGGGCTCGACGTCGTGGTCGAGGGCAAGGCGGAGCGGGTTGCCGACCCGGCGCTGCTGGAGGAGGTGATCGCTGCGTACGAGGCGAAGTACGGGCCGCACATCACCTCGCCCGAGGGCACCTTCCACGGGATCGGGGATGCGTTCCTGAAGGGGGACGCGGTGGTGTTCGCGGTGGCTCCGGCCACGGCGTACGGCTTCGGCCGGGACGACGGGGTGTACACCCATACCCGGTGGACGTTCTGACAAGGACGGCCACGGTGATCACCACCAGCGAGTACGCGGACCTGTCCGCCCTGGACATCGCCCATCACGTGCGGCACGGCAACGTGACGGCCGTCGACGTCGTCGGGGCCGCCTTGGCCCGTATCGCCGAAGTCGACGATGACATACGCGCGTTCACCGTGGTATGGGCCGAGCGGGCGGCCCGCCGCTCAGTGGAAAACCTCGCCGAGGCCGGCCTGATCACCCTGGCCGAGGGCCCCGACCTGTCACTCGTGGACCCCGCCCCCGCCTGGACGGCCCTCCGCGCGGGGGCGCGTTCCTCGGCTGACGGCAGCAGGATCATGACCACCAACGAAGAGCGGCTGCGCGACTGCTTCCATCGAGCCGAGCTCGTCCTCACGCCCACCACGCCCCACCCACCGCACGGCCACGACGGGCCAGGGGCACGGATGAGCGTCGCGCTGACGTGGGCGTTCAACCTCAGCGGGCATCCAGCGCTCAGCCTGCCCGCGGGGATCACAGCCCAGGGAGCACCTGTCGGTCTCCAACTCGTGGCCCGCCGCCACGAGGAGCGACAGCTCCTCGACGTCGCCGACCGCGCCACCCGGCTCGGCACCGTCCCACGGTCGCTCGGGTGGCGTCGCCCGCGCCGCTCGCGGCGCCAGGGTCTTTCGTCCGGACCAAGCCGGATCGCGGCGCGGTGCCGGAGCCCGCGAGCCCGGCCTGATCAGGGGGTGGTGGCACAGTGACAGACGAACGATCGAGAGGAGTTGAGGGGCGATGGGGGATTTCTTCGAGCGGATCGTCGATGTCGAGGTGACCGCCGAGGAGGCCGGGCCGCTCGCGGATCGGATGGTCGACTGGATGGTCACCGAGGGTCTGGTCACGCGTGAGACGTCCGGCGACGGGGTGTACAGCCTGAGCGTGGATGAGGGCTACGTGCCGGGCCCGAACTGGGCGCGGGCCGTCGCCGACTCCTCGGACCCGGACTGGCGGCCGGGCCCGGTGGCCGTGATCGTCGGACGCGACCACCATTCCGGTGGCCAGGGGGTGGACGAAGCGGAGTACGCCGTCTGCCCGCGTTGCGAGACCAAGATCGTGATCATCGGCTACCCCGAGGAGTTCGAGGCGGACGAGGAGGTCTGGCGGCCGTTCAGGGACGGCATCGCCGCCTGGAAGGACACGGGCGAGGGCAGTGTCCCCTGCTCGTCCTGCGGTGCCTCGGTCCCGGTCACCGAGTGGCGGTGGGAGTCCAACTTCGCCGTGGGCGCCCTCGCCTTCGACTTCTGGGGCTGGCCGCCGCTCTCCGCCGGCTTCTGCGCGGAGTTCAGCCGGCGGCTCGGGCACCGAACGGCGGAGCAGATGGGCAAGTTCTGAAGCGTCTTTCCTGAGCTCTTCGCGGCGGCCACACCCGTTGCCGTCCTCCGAACCGGTGACGATCACACGGTGGTCGGAGGTAGGACGACCGTCAGCGAGCGTCGTCGAGGACCTCGCGCAGCCTGCGCGCGAAGGCCTCGGGCTGACCGGCGTATCCGGACTCGCCGCCGAGGAAGCCACCGTGGTGGCTGGGAAACACCGTCGCCTGCTGACCGAGCAGTTCGGCCGCCGCCTCCGAGGTGCGTCCGGTGAAGGTGTCGAGGGTCTCCTCACCGACGGCGATCAGGACCCGCGTCCGCGCCGCGGCCAGGGCGTCGGTATCGGGTCGGTAGCCGCTGACCGCCCACGACCGGTCGGAGAGCAGCGGGTCGTCACGGGAACCGTCGTCCTCGGTCGGCATCCCGAACGCTGCCGGATCCGGAGCGGGTTGGGCGAAGTAGTCGTCGGTGAACTCGCCCCGCCACGAGGTCATCGCGATGAAGGCCGCCATGCCGGCACCCCAGCCCTTGTCCTGGTACGCCCGAAGAACGGCGGCCCGGGCGCGCTCGGCAGCCTGGGCGTCGGGAAGTACCGGGATGAGCGGCGGCTCGTGCGCCACCAGGGTGGTCACGTCGTCGGGGTAGGCCGCCACGAGGGCGAGCGCGGTCGCGGCGCCGCCGCTGCTCGCGAACATCTCGACCGGGCCCGCTCCGAGCGCCTCGATCACGGCGTGCACGTCGGCGGCCTGGTGCGCGGGCGCGTGGTCGACCCGGCCGTCCTTGCGGGTGCTGCGGCCGAGACCGCGCGGGTCGTAGGTGACCACGGTGCGGTCGGGGAAGTAGGACGCCAAGGTGCGAAAACCGCCGGCGTCCATGGGCTGGCCGATCATGACCAGCGGCGGGCGTCCGTCGGCGGTCGGCAGCGGACCGAGGACGTCGTAGGCGAGGTCGGCCTCGGGAGTCTTCAGGATCTGAGTCGTCATGAACGTCGGACCCCCACGGCGTCCAGAACTCATCGCACCTCGCGCAGGTCATTCCACAAGGCCCCCGATGCGCCATGGCACGCCGCCACGCCGTCTCGAGCCGCCTTCGTTCACGGCAGCCCCCAGGCTCAGCGGTGCAGGGTGGTTTCCCGGTGCATGTGTGAGAGTTTCTCGGGATTGCGTACGGCGTAGAGCCCGGTGATGAGGCCGTCGTCGATCCGCAGGACCACGACGGTGTCAATCGCGCCGTTGATCCGGAGAATCAGTGCCGGGCAGGCATTGACCTGCGCCGGCCGCAACGAAGGCCGTGCCGCGGCCTGCCTGAGCGCGGCCATCGCCCGGCGAAGCTGCTCGTCCTGATCGGGACGGGTGGGTGGATCGGTGCTGAGGGCCTCGACTCGCCACCGCGGATCGCTCTGCCGCTCGCAGCCGGGGGCGTACTCGTGCACGACAGCGCCGCGCAGTTCGTCGTCCAGGCCGGCGACCTCGACCCGAGGACGCCCCAACTCCTCGTATATCGCACGAGTTTCGGCGATGTCTCCGGTGAGGCTGTGCAACGCGTACGCGGCCCATACCTTCGCCTCGGTCGTCGGCGCCTCGTCCAGTAGGTAGCGTCGAAGTCGGCTCGAGTCCGTCAGCAGCGACTGGGCGAGGTGCGCGACGCCGCGGTCGGGGTCGGCCAGCGCGTCGACCCCGTCCTCCCCGGCGCGGTGCCGCGTCCGGACGCGGAAGGCACGGTCCTCGGGCCGCGCGTCGCCGAGATCAGCCAGGACCGCCTCGGCTCCGTACCGGGCGACCAGCCCGTCCAGCCCGGCCTCGCCGACCACCCGCCGACGCGGCCAGGGAGATGCCGCGAGCGTCGCCAACTCGCGTACCGTCGAACGGTCACCGAGCATGCCGCGTGCCTTGAGGATCGCTTCGGGCATGCCGTACTCGCGCTCGTGCCGCCGGTCCTCGTGCCGCAGCCAAGGCAGGAGTTCCGCCCGGCCTGCGAGGAGGTCGAGAAGCGCGACGCGCACCTCCGCCACGTCGTCCGGATCGACGACGCGTGCGATCAGGTCGGCGACGTGCCGCTCCGGCACCCGACCTTCCAGTGCGGCCACGCAGGCCTCGCGCCGCCACCACGGGTGCGCCGGATCGGCGACGTACCGGGCGAGTTCGTCGGCGTCGACCTCACGCAGGCCGACCGTGTCGGGCCGCCCGCCGTCCGGCAGCAGCATCTCGATGTTCCGCATCCGCGGATGCTACTGGCCTTGGGGGAAGCCCGAATGCGCGCCGAGGACACACCCGCCGACGCGGGCGACCACTCAGGAGGAGGCGTCGGCCGGCACCGGCTTGGTGGCGCGCACGGTCGCGGAGTGCATGCCGTCCGCGACCGGGTGGGTCGGAGTGATCTCGATGTCGGTGAAGCCGGCGGCCTCCAGGCCCGCGCGGTATTCGGCGAAGGACAGTGCGCCGGCGATACAGCCGACGTAGTCGCCGCGCTCGGCGCGCTGCTCGGGTGTGAGGGCGTCGTCGGCGACGACGTCGGAGATCCCGATGCGGCCGCCCCGCTTCAGGACACGGAAGGTCTCGGCGAAGACGGCCGGCTTGTCGACGGACAGGTTGATGACGCAGTTGGAGATCACCACGTCGATGGTGTGCGCGGGCAGCGGGATCGCCTCGATGGCGCCCTTGAGGAACTCGACGTTGGTCGCGCCGGCCCTCTCGGCGTTGTCGAGGGCCAGGGCGAGCATCTCCTCGGTCATGTCCAGGCCGTACGCCTTGCCGGTGGGGCCGACGCGGCGGGCGGAGAGCAGGACGTCGATGCCGCCTCCGGAGCCGAGGTCGAGGACGCGCTCGCCCTCGCGCAGTTCGGCGACGGCGGTGGGGTTGCCGCAGCCCAGGGAAGCGGCGACGGCCTCGGCGGGCAGGGCGTCGCGCTCGTCGGCGGCGTAGAGGGTGGCGCCGAAGTTCTCGTCGACCTCGACGGGCTGCGGCCCGCAGCAGGCGGTGCCGCCATCGGTGACCTTCACGGCCGCCGCGGCGTAGCGGAGACGGACGGTTTCGCGCAGATGGGTGGTTCCGGGCAGGACGGTGGGCTGGTCGCTCATGGCTTGACTCCAGGTAACGGGGCATGAGGGTGCCCCGCAGCGGCTGCATTGACGTGCGTTGATGAAACCTTGCGCCCTGAATCGAAAAACGTCAACATAGAGGCATGTCGAAACAATGGCTCGAGGCGATCGGCCGGCCCGTCCGCGTCGCACCGATGCGGACGGAGCACGCCGAACAGGTCCTGGCCATCCACCGGCTCGGGATCGACGAGGGCGACGCGACCTTCGAGACGCAAACGCCGACCTGGGAGGCGTTCGACGCAGCGAAACTGCCCGACCACCGCCTGGTGGCCCTGGACACGGACGGACGGGTGCTGGGCTGGACCGCCGTCGTGCCGGTGTCCGACCGGTGCGCGTACGCGGGCGTGGTCGAGCACTCCGTCTACGTGCACCCCGCCGCACGCCACCGAGGCGTCGGATCCGCCCTGCTCGACGCCCTGCTCGCCTCCACGGAGGCCGCCGGGATCTGGACCGTGCAGTCGGGCGTCTTCCCGGAGAACACGGCCAGCCTCGCCCTCCACCGGCGCGCCGGGTTCCGGGTCGTCGGCACTCGCGAGCGCATCGGCCGCCACCACGGCCGCTGGCGCGACGTCGTCCTCGTCGAACGCCGAAGCCCCAGGGTGCAGTGACACTCCGAGGTGCAGTGCCCCCGCCGAGGGCAGCGGCTTGCAGTGCTGTGAAAGGCGTGACCCGGGCGGGGCGGGCCCGACGGAGGGCCGGATTCTCGATCTCGCTCGACGCTTCCCCAAAGACGGACACTGGCCACAAAGGGGGCAAATCAGGGCCCGATGCTTGCTCGGGCTCTGCCCTGGAAGGGAGCAGACCGTGCAGATCACCCGTCGCGATGTCCTCAAGCTCGGTGGCCTGGCCCTGCTGGCCGGGGGCGCCGCAAGGCCGGCCCCCGCCTCCGCCTCCACGGTGCCGTCCGCCTGGCCCGATGCCCCGGCCAGGGCGGACCACACGGTGCGGATCGCGACCGGGCTCGTCGAGCTCGCGCCGGACACGATCGTGTCCACCACGACGTACAACGGACAGTTCCCGGGTCCGCTGCTGCGGTTCACCGAGGGCCGCCCGGTCGTGGTCGACGTCCACAACGACACCGGCACCCCGGAACTTCTTCACTGGCACGGCCAGCGGGTTCCCGCCGAAGTGGACGGGGCGGCGGAGGAGGGCACCCCGTACATCCCCGCGCACGGGATGCGGCGCCTGTCGTTCACGCCGGGGCCGGCCGGTTTCCGCTTCTACCACACCCATGTGGCAGCGCATGACGACCTGACCCTGGGTACCTACACCGGTCAGGCAGGCCCGGCTTTCATCGAGCCGAAAGCCCACCCCGGCGCCTACGACCAGGAGGTCTTCCTGGTGCTGAAGGAGTTCGGGCCCGCCTTCAGCCAGGGCGGGGACATGGCCCAGAACTTCCTGGCCGGCTCCGAGGTGCCGGACCTGAGGCGCAGGGGTGAGAAGGCGATGGCCGACTCGCTGGCACGGGGAATGCCGCACGGCTACGAGGTCGGCTACACCGCCTTCGGTGTCAACGGCCGCAAACTGGGCCACGGCCCGCCGATCAGGGTCAAGTCCGGGCAGCGCGTGCTGTTCCACGTCCTCAACGCCAGCGCCACCGAGATCCGCAGCCTGGCCCTGCCCGGCCACACCTTCAAAGTGGTCGCCCTCGACGGCAACCCGGTACCCCGCCCCGCCGGCGTGCCGGTGCTGTGGATCGGCACCGCCGAACGTGTCTCGGCCCTGGTGGAGATGAACCATCCGGGCGTGTGGGTGCTGGGGGATCTGGCCGACGGCGACCGGAAGAACGGCATGGGCACCGTGGTGGAGTACGCCGGCCGCGGTGGTTCCCCTCAATGGACCGCGCCGCCCAAATCCACCTGGGACTACCGCGCCTTCGCCCGCGCGGGCGCCACCTCCCAGCGGCCCGACCGCACCTTCGACCTGCTGGTGGAGAAACGCAACGCCGCCGACAAGGGCTTCAACATCTGGACCCTCGACGGCGTGCCCTTCTCCATGGACACCGACAAGCCGGTGCTGGACATCGACCGTGGCAGCCGCTACCGGATGCGGTTCCGCAACGCCACCGACGACATCCACCCCCTCCACCTGCACCGCCACACCTTCGAAGTCACCCACATCGCCGGCACCCCGACCCACGGCCTGCACAAGGACGTCGTCATGCTCGGCGGCTACCAGACCCTCGACTTCGACTTCACCGCCGACCAGCCGGGCCTGTCCCTGTTCCACTGCCACCAGCAACTCCACATGGACTACGGCTTCATGACCTTGCTGCACTGCACCTGACCCGCGCCGTTCGGCCTGCACAGGGCAGGGACGGCGATTACAAGCGGGGATTGCGCAGGCGGCTTTGGTGGCGCGGACGGTGCGGCGGCCGTCCCCGCCCTCTACGCCGTCGACGCCGATGTCGGTTTCTCGCCGGAGGATGACCGGCCGACATGTTCGACTTCGTTCATGACCACCACGCAGTCGGCCGAAGTCCGGCTCTTCCGTTCTCTGCACACGCCCGCCGCGCCGCTCGCGCTCGCCAATGCCTGGGACGTCGCGAGCGCCCGGGTGATCGAGTCCGCGGGGGCCTCCGCGATCGCCACCACGAGCGCGGGTGTCGCCTGGTCGTTGGGCTCGCCGGACGGTGATGCCCTCGGCCGCGATCAAGCACTGGGGTTGATTTCCCGCGTCGCCGCGGCGGTCGCGGTTCCGGTCACCGCCGACATCGAGGGCGGGTACGGGCAGGACGCGGCCGATGTCGCCGAGACCGTCACCGGGGTGCTCGCGGCGGGTGCTGTCGGCGTCAACATCGAGGACGGCACCCGGGCCCCGGACGAGCTCGCGACGCGGCTGGCGGCCGCCCGGCGGACCGCTGAGCGCGCGGGCGCTGATCTCTTCCTCAACGCCCGCGTCGACACGTACCTGTTGGGGCTCGGGGACCCGGACACCAGGTTCGAGGAGACCCTGGCCCGAGCGCGCCTGTACGTGGACGCCGGCGCGGACGGCATCTTCGTTCCCGGTGTCACCGACACCACCACGATCACGGCGTTGGCCGAGGGCATCGCCGTACCGCTGAACGTCATGGCCGGCCCCGGCACCCCGAGCGTCGCCGAGCTGGGCGCCCTCGGCGTGGCCCGCGTCAGCCTCGGTCCGGGCGTGGCGCAGGCCGCCTACGCTGCCGCCCGCCGCGCCGCGCGCGAACTCTTCGACACCGGTGGCTACGACTCCCTGGCCGGCGGCATCACCTTCCCGGAACTCAACGCGCTGCTCTCCGAATCCCGTTGACAGCAATGCGTTCCGTACTCTGTGGCGGTTGCCTCAGGGGAGGGACCATCCATGCAGCGCGATCCGGAGCGCGGCCGTAGGACCACGCGGAGCGTCACGCGGGCAGTGACCGCTGTCATTGTCGTCGGCCTGATGAGCAGTTGTTCGTCGTACGACCCCGCGCGGGTCAAGGAGTGGCAGCGGAACTACTGCACCCGGCTGGGTGCCTGGCAGGACGTCAGGGACGCCATGGCGGCCGACGCCGAAGGCACCGAGACGAGTGATGGTCAGATCGACCCGTCGCCCGAGTTCGACAACGCCGACATCGCCGGGCACGCGGCCATCGCCGCCGCCAAGGTGCTGGATCGGGAGGGGCTTGATCGCAGCAGCGGTCACATCCTCGATGACACCGCGATGGCGGTCGGCGGCGACACGGGGGCCGAGGCCCGTGCGACGTCCTACTGCGACGACTCGGGCTTCGAGACATTGGTCGGCTGAGGGCACACGGAAGTGCTCCCCCGGCAGCGTGCCAGGGGGAGCACTTCGCCGTGCGCCTGCCGGTGAAGGGTGAGAGGACGATCACAAGCAGCCAGGCATCGCGCCTGGGAATGCGGTCGTGTCGCCGCGGTGCGGACCGGAGGCGGTCAGCCCGTGGGACGCGACCCGAGCAGCGCATGACCACCGCCGCCGAACACCGCACCCAGACGACCACACCCACACCCATGGCGAGGGCTGCGGCCACGCCGCCTTCCCGCACGGCGACCACATCGCCGGTTCCAGCCGCTGGTCGAGTTGCGGGTGCCGTTCACCGTGGACCGGCAGCAGGTCGACGACGTCGCACGCGGCGCCGAGGACGCGGACTGGCAGCCGGTCAAGGACGCCGCCCGGCAGATCGCCTTCGCCGAGGACCGCGCCGTGTTCGAGGGCTACCCGTCCGCGGACATCACCGGTCTGCGGGAGAGTTCGTCCAACTCCGCCCTGACCCTGCCGGCCGAGGCCCGCCAGTACCCGGACGTCGTCAGCAAGGCCCTGACCGCGCTGCGGCTCGCCGGTGTCGGCGGCCCGTACGCACTGGCGCTGAGCGCCGCGGCGTACACCGCTGTCAGCGAGACGTCCGACTACGGCTACCCGATCATCAAACACATCGCCCGGGTGCTGGACGGCGACATCGTCCGGGCGCCCGCCATCGACGGGGCGTTCCTGCTGTCGACGCGGGGCGGGGACTTCGAACTGCGCCTCGGGCAGGACCTGTCCATCGGTTACCTGTCGCACGACGACACCAGCATCCGGCTGTACTTCCAGGAGACGCTGCCCTTCCTCTCGTACACCGGCGAAGCAGTCGTGCCCGCACGGGAGTTGACGCCCTCGCCCGTCGAACCCGCGGAGGTGTGAGCATGAAGGTGGCCATCGTGGGGGTCGGCGCGGTCGGCTCGGCCACAGCGCTGTCCCTGGTCGAACGCGGGGGAACTCCAGGCGTTCTTACCACCGTTGGACGCATCCCGTGTTCGGCGTGATCTCCAGCACTCCGCCGATGTCGAGAATGACGCAGGTCGAGCTCACATGGACGCCCTGTGTCCAGGAGTGGATTCGGGGGTGTGTTCGGTGGTGTGCCAGGGGGCGTCGGGGCTGGTGGGGCGGGCGTTGGTGGTCAGGCGGAGTGCGTAGACCGGGTGTTCGGTGGTGTCCGGGACGGGGCCGAGGTAGTGGTGGCCGGTCATGTGGCACCAGGCGGGGAGGTCGAGCGGGGCGGCCGGGTCGGTGGCGATGACGTGTACGTGGGTGCCGGGGGAGGCGCCGTCGATGGCGGCGCGCAGCCTCAGCAGGAGGGTGACGCACAGCAGTCCGGTGCCGTCGACCGTGATGTCCGCCTCGCCGGCGTCGGAGGTGGTCACCGGGTGCCTGCCGTGTAAGGAGCCGTCGTGCCGGTGGCCGTGGCCGCCGCGGCGATCGCGGTCGCGGCTGCCGCGATCTCGTCGCGGGTGGTCCAGCGGCCGAGGGAGAGCCGGACGGCTTCCAGGGCCCGCGCGGGGTCGGCACCCATGGCGGTGAGGACAGGCGAGGGGGTGTGGGTGCCGCTGTGGCACGCGGACCCGGTGGAGGCCGCGATCCGCGGTGCGCCGTCCAGAACGCGGTGTCCCGGTACGCCGTCGATGCCGATGTTCAGCGTGTTCGGCAGCCGCCGGTCCGCGGGCCCGTTGAGCCGTACCCGCCCGGGCAGGGCGTCGACGAGTCGGTGGTGCAGTTCGTCGCGCAGCCCCCTGATCCGCTCGTGCGCACCGGCGGCGAGATCGTCGGCTGCGATCCGCGCGGCCGCGCCCAGGGCGACGGCGAGGGCGACGTTCTCGGTGCCGGCGCGCAGCCCGTGTTCCTGGCCGCCGCCGTAGACGACCGGCTCAAGTCGCACGCCGTCGCGCACGAACAGGGCTGCCGCGCCCTTGGGCGCGTACATCTTGTGCCCGACGACCGTGAGCAGGTCGGCACCCAACTCTCGTACGTCCAGGGGGATTTTCCCGGCGGCCTGGGCGGCGTCGCAGTGGAACAGCGCCCCGGCCCGGTGGGCGGCGTCGGCGAGTTCCCTCACCGGCTGGAGGGCGCCGGTCTCGTTGTTGGCGGCCATGACCGAGACCAGCACGGTGTCCTCGTCGAGCGCGGCGGTCAGCGCGGCCGGGTCGACCAGGCCCTCGCGGTCGACGGGCAGCACCGTGAGCCGTGCGTCGTGAAGGCGCTCGAGGGCCTGGCAGGTGGCGAGGATCGCGGGGTGCTCGGTGGCCTGGGTGATGATGTGGGGGCGGGTCCGGGTGGAGGCCAGGGTGGCTCCGCGCAGGGCGAGCAGGTCGGCCTCGGAGCCGGAGGCGGTGAGGACGATCTCGCCCGGGCGGGCACCGATCAGTTCGGCGACCTGGGCGCGAGCCGCCGTGAGGGCTCGGCGGGGTTCGCTGCCGTAGGGATGGGTGCTGGAGGGGTTGCCGAAGTGGTCGGTCAGGTGGGGCAGCATCGCTTCCACGACGCGGGGGTCCACGGGAGTGGTGGCGTTGTAGTCGAGGTAGACCGGTCCGCCGGTCAGGCCCGGGTGCGGCGGCAGCAGGTGGGTCATGCGCCGGCTCCGGCGTCGACGGGCAGCTCGGCCAGGCGCCATTCGAGCATGCCATCGTTGAGGCGGATGGCGCGGCGGCCGTTCTCGGTGAGCAGGCGGACGGCGTCGTGGGCGAGGACGCAGTATTCGCCACGGCAGTAGACGACGACCTCGGCGTCCTCGGGCAGTTCACCGACGCGGGCAGCCAGTTCCTCGACGGGGATGGAGACGGCGCCGGGAATGTGCCCGGCCCGGTACTCCTCGACCGGGCGCACGTCCAGGAGCACTGCTTCCGCTCGGGTCCGCAGCTCGTCCCGGGTGACCGTGCGGCCGCCGCCGTCGCCTAGGTAGGCGTCGCGGGCGGCCGGAACGCCGGCCTGGTGGGTCTCGGCGACCTTGCGCAGCAGCGCGAACAGCTGGGCGACGTCGTCGCCGGCGAGCCGGTAATGGATGCGCACCCCCTCACGCCGGGTGCTGACGAACCCGGCCTGCTTGAGGGTCTGCAGATGCGCGGAGGCGGTCGTCAGGTTCAGTCCCGCCGCCTTCGCGAGCGCGTCGACCGTGCGCTCGCCCTGGGCGAGGAGGTCGAGCAGTTCCAGGCGCTTCCCGCTGGCCAGCGCCTTGCCGCTGGCCGCGAACGCGTCGTAGAGCCGCGCCTTCGCGGCCGTCTCCGCCATGATCTCCTCCCTTTCCTCCATAAATCTATGGAATAGGGTACCCGAGCTGCCGCCGGGCACCCGTGGGACGTGGCGTTGGCCGCACCGGCGGGCATGCCGTCTTCCGCACTCGTCACCGGCTGTGGGCGGTGACGGCGATGGCCGGGAGGACAGCCAGGGCGAGGACACCACCGGTCAGGGCGAGGACGGGATAGCCGGCGAGGTCGACGACGACGCCGGAGGCCAGTCCCCCGGTGGCGCCGGCGATGGCGATGGAGACGTCGACCATGCCCTGGGTCTTGGCGCGGGTGGCCAGCGGCACCGTGTCGGTGATGATCGCGGTGCCTGAGACGAGACCGAAGTTCCAGCCGAGGCCGAGCAGCGCCAGGGCGAGCGCCAGCAGGGCGACGGAGTCGCCGGGCGTGAGGGCGGCGACCAGGCCCGCGACGAGGAGGGTGACCCCGGATGCGCCGGCGATGGTGATCCGGCCGTAGCGGTCGACGAGGCGGCCGGTCAGCGGCGACGGCAGGTACATCGCGCCGACGTGGATGGCGATGACCAGGCCGGAGGCGGCGGTGCCGTGGCCGTGGTCGTGCATGTGGACCGGGGTCATGGTCATCACCGCGACCATCACGAGTTGGGTGAGGACCATGACCAGGGCTCCGAGCACGACGCCGCCGCCCGGCTGCGCCCGCGCCCCTTCGACGGCCGGGCCGGCCTGCGCCGGACGCGCGGCGGGGGTCTGCTCCGCTTCGGCGAGGGTGCGGGCGAGCAGAAGGGGGTCGGGGCGCAGCCAGAGGGCCAGGACGACGGCGGCCGCCGCGTACGCGGCCCCGGCGAGAAGGAAGGGCCCGGCCAGGCGTGGAATGCCGAGGGTCGCGGCGAGGTCGCCGGTGGGGGCCGCGAGGTTGGGGCCGACGACGCCGCCGAGGGTGGTGGCGACCAGGACGGTGGACACGGCGCGGGCGCGGTGGGTGGGGGCGGCGAGGTCGGCTCCGGCGTAGCGGGCCTGGAGGTTGGTGGCGGTCCCGGCACCGTAGACGAACAGCGCGATGAACAGCAGGACGGGGCTGCCGAGGCCCGCGGCGGCGAGGACGCCGGCACTGCCGACCGCGCCGGTGAGGTATCCGACGGCCAGGCCCGGGCGGCGGCCCCGGACCTGGGATATGCGGCCGACGGCTATCGCGGCGAGCGCGCTGCCCGCGGTGAACAGGGCGCTGGGCAGACCGGCCAGACCCGTGGTGCCGAGCATGTCCTGGGCCAGCAGGGCTCCGACGGTGATGCCCGCCGCGAGCCCGGCTCCGCTGAGGACCTGGGAGGCGACGAGGACTTTCAGGATGCGGCGCTGGACGTCGGGGCCGGCGGCGAGGGCGGACGAAGCTGCGGTGCTCGTCACGGGTGGGGCTCCTTTCGGTGGCGGCAAGTGTCCGCCACCCGGTGGGAAGGGGTACGGGCCGGACGGACGGCCAGGGGGTGGTCAGGCGCCGAGGGCCTGGCGAGGTCGGCGATCAGGGCGCCAGGTTCGGGGCGAGGTCGGCGATCAGGGCGGCAGGGTCGGGGCGAGGTCGGCGATCAGGGCGGCAGGGTCGGGGCGAGGTCGGCGATCAGGACGGCAGGGTCGGGGCGAGGTCGGCGATCAGGACGGCAGGGTCGGGGCGAGGTCGGCGATCAGGGCGCCAGGGTCGGGGCGAGGTCGGCGATCAGGGCAGTGGTGTCCGGGCCGTGGGCAGACCCACGGGCACGGTTCTCGGTCATGTTTCTCCCTGTGACGACCTTTGGCGACGGACAGGACGGATGCGCATCTCCACGGCAACCACTCCGATCAGGCTTTATACCGCCCGGAGACGGATCCGCGCCCTCGGCGAGGACCCCGGCCCGCACTCTTCCATAAATCCATGGAATACCGTAGGTGATGGCGGGTGCGTGCAGCCACACGCACTCCCCACGCGAGATCGCCTGGAAGGACATGCCGTGGGCCTCACCGAGGAGCAGTTGATTCCGCCGGGCATGTGCCGGGCGCGGTCCACATCGAACTCGGAGACCTGGCCGCCCGCGGCGAGGACGTCCCGGAGGGTGCCGTCGTGGCGTGCGGGCACGGTGAGCGGGCCATGACGGCCGCAAGCCTGCTGGAGCGCGCCGGCCGCACCGACCTGACCGTCCTCGAAGGCGGACCCGCCGACTACGCCGCCGCCACCGGCAAGCACCTCGCACAAGGCACACAGGAGAACGACCGATGAGCACCCCATCCGCTGCCGAGGCCTCGGCAGCCCCCGCACCGGTACGGCTGGGCCTGCGGGAGAACTGGCTGCAGTTCACCCTGCTCGTCATCGTCAACACGTGTGTGGGCGGCCTGGTCGGGCTGGAGCGCACGACGGTACCGCTCATCGGCACCAGGGTCTTCCATCTCACCAGCGACCTGGCCGTGTTCTCCTTCATCATCGCCTTCGGCATGACCAAGGCGTTCACGAATCTCGCCGCCGGCGCGCTCACCGCGCGCTTCCGCCGCAAGCAACTGCTGGTGGCGGGCTGGCTCATCGGGATCCCCGTCCCCTTCGCCCTCGCCTGGGCACCCTCGTGGGGCTGGATCGTCGCCGCGAACGTCCTGCTCGGCATCAACCAGGGCCTGACCTGGTCGATGACCGTCAACATGAAGATCGACCTCGTGGGACCCGCCCGCCGGGGCCTCGCCACCGGCCTCAACGAAGCCGCCGGGTACGCCGCCGTGGGCGCCACCGCCCTGGTGACCGGCTACCTCGCCACGTCCTACGGTCTGCGCCCCGCGCCCGAGTTGATCGGCGTCGTCTTCGTCGTCGCCGGTCTGGCCCTGTCCGTCGTCGTCCGCGACACCGCCGCGCATGTCGCCCTCGAGCTCTCCCAGCACCCCAAGCTTCCGCCCGCAGAACAGAACACCGGCCTGGCGCGGACCTTCGCCCGCACCTCCTGGCGCCACCACTCCCTGCGCGGCGCCAGCCAGGCGGGCCTGATCAACAACCTCAACGACGGCCTCACCTGGGGCGTCTTCCCGCTGCTGTTCACCGACCACGGCCTCGGTCTCGCCGCCGTCGGCCTGATCAAGGGCCTGTATCCGCTGCTGTGGGGCTTCGGGCAGATCGCCACCGGCCACTACGCCGACCGCATCGGCCGCAAGCCCCTCATCGTCACCGGCATGCTCGTCCAGGCCGTCGGCTTCGTCCTCGCCCTCGTCCTGCTCCCGCGTCCCCTGCTGGCCGGCATCGTCTCCGCCGTCTTCCTCGGCATCGGCACCGCGATGGTCTACCCCGCCCTGATCGCCTCCGTCTCCGACCACGCCCACCCGTCCTGGCGCGCCAACGCACTGGGGACCTACCGCTTCTGGCGCGACGTCGGCTACGCCGCCGGAGCCCTCGTCGCCGGTGTCCTCGCCGACGCCCTCGGCCTGAACGCCACCGTCGTCGCGGCCGCCGTCCTCACCGCCGCCTCCGGCCTGCTCGCCGCCCGCTGGATCACCGACCGGCCCACCCACTGACAATTCGCACACCACGTCCCGGAGAAGGGCGCATCCCCACCAACCGCCTCCCCGGAAGCGGAAGTCAACACCCGTGTGGTTGAGTTGCCGCATGAGCACCCTCGCGGCGCACGCCATCAGCACCAGGCGGCTGGACCTGCTGCCGCTGCACGTCGAGCACGCCGAGGAGATGGCCGCGGTGCTGTCCGATCCGGCGCTGCACACCTTCATCGGCGGCGCTCCGGACACCCCGCAAGCCCTGCGCTCGCGTTACGAGCGCATGACCGCCGGCTCTCCCGATCCGGCGGTCTCCTGGCTGAACTGGGGGATCCGGTTGCGGGAGGAGTTCTGCCTGACGGGCACGGTCCAGGCGACGGTCGGCCCCTCCGACCACGGCCCGGTCGCCGAGATCGCCTGGGTGGTGGGGACGCCGTGGCAGGGAAGGGGCATCGCCGGCGAGGCCGCCCGGGCCCTCGTCGACTGGCTGGGCCGGCAGCCCGTGCGGACCGTCGTCGCCCACATCCACCCCGACCATCGGGCATCCGCCGCTGTCGCCACCGCGGCCGGGCTCACACCCACCGACGCCTGGCACGAGGGCGAGCGCCGATGGTGTCGGAGCGTCAGGCGATGACTGCGGCACGCTGCCTCACGGCCTTCAGCGCACGAGTTCGTCGGCCAGGAGGTCCATCAGGAGGCCGTCGTGCCAGGTGCCGTCCGTGCCGCGCTCGTACTGCCGCATGATGCCGACCGGCCGGAAGCCGACCTTGGTGTAACAGCGGATCGCCGCGGTGTTGTCGGCCGCCGGGTCGATGACCAGGCGGTGGTAGCCGTGGACGTCGACGAGATGACAGGCCAGGGTCCGTACGGCGTCGGTGCCCAGGCCCCTGCCGTGCACCGCGGTGTCGAGGAAGATGTCGATGCCGGCATGCCGGTAGTCGGGCTCTTCCTCGGCGTACCACTGGATCATGCCGATCGGCCGCTGCCGGTGGTCGATGGTCAGACACCGGGTGTCAGGGTCGTCCAAGTCGGCTGCGATGTCTGCCGCGAGGTCGTCCCCGCCCCTCCACCGTGCGTGTACTTCCGGTGTGGCCCGGATGCCCGCCAAGGCAGGTATGTCCTCGCGGACCGTGGGGCGGAGGACGACGGAGGCGCCGCGCAGCTCGGTCATGACCGGGAACTTTACGGGAGTCGGGGGGTGCGCGGTGTGCTCTCGTTCCCCAGCGGCACTAGGCCGATGTGCGGGCGGAGCATTGGGATCGCGGGCGCGAGCTTGCTCGTGATCGAGATGCGGGCTGCGGGGAGCGGTGCCAAGAATCGAACTGAGAGGCAGTGACGCCGACTACAGAAAGGCTGTCGATCATGCGAAGCAGGATCATACGCGCTCTGACCGCCAGCGTCGCCGCAGGCATGCTCGCCAGTGGAGCAGCCGTGGCCTCTGCAGGGACCGCCTTCGCGGTACCGACGAACGCGAAGGTGGCCGACAGCCACCACGCGGCCGTACCGGACCCCACCAAGACGCCGCACCACAAGAAGTGCCCGAAGGGTGAGCACTACAAGAAGGTCCACGGCAAGTGGGGCTGCCACAAGAAGTAGCTGCCGTGCCGGGCGCCGGGGACATTCGGCCGACAACCGTGCCGAGTGCGCAACTCCTCGGCGCCCGTCATCGCACGCGGCTCGCGCCCCTGGAGACGCACCTCCGCCCTGCCGGCCAACAGCCGTCAGGGCGGAGGACGTTGTGGACCCCGGAACGGGTGGGCGTCAGGCGGACACCGGGGCGGCCTGCCGCGGCTCGTCGTAGAGGCTCTCCACGTGGTCGGCCGGGGAGGCCGAGGCGTTGTCGTACTTCGTGTGGTCCAGGATCTTCTCACGGGCCGAGACGAGCACCGGGACGAGGGCCTGACCGGCGACGTTGGTCGCCGTGCGCATCATGTCCAGGATCGGGTCGATGGCGAGCAGCAGGCCCACGCCCTCCATCGGCAGGCCGAGGGTGGACAGGGTGAGCGTCAGCATGACGGTCGCGCCCGTCAGACCGGCGGTGGCCGCCGAGCCGATCACCGAGACGAAGGCGATGAGCAGGTACTCCTTGATGCCGAGCTGCACATCGAAGATCTGCGCCACGAAAATCGCGGAAATGGCCGGGTAGATGGCCGCGCAGCCGTCCATCTTGGTCGTCGCGCCGAACGGCACGGCGAAGGAGGCGTAGTCCTTCGGGACGCCGAGGCGGATCGCCGACTGCTGGGTGACCGGCATGGTGCCGACCGAGGAGCGGGAGACGAACGCCAACTGGATGGCGGGCCAGGCGCCCTTGAAGAACTGGATCGGGTTCAGCTTGCCGACGACGGAGAGCAGCAGCGGGTAGACGCCGAACAGGACCAGGGCGCAGCCGATGTAGATGTCGGCGGTGAAGGTCGCGTAGTTGCCGAGCAGGTTCCAGCCGTACTGCACGATGGCGCGGCCGATGAGGCCCGCGGAGCCGATCGGGGCGAGCAGGATCACCCACCACAGGGCCTTCTGGAGCAGCTCCAGGATGGACTCGGAGAGCGTGAGGACCGGCTGGGCCTTCGGGCCGATCTTCAGGATCGCGACACCGGCGACGACCGCCATGAAGACGATCTGAAGCACATTCAGCTCGGTGAACGGCGTGATGACGTCGGTCGGGATGATGCCGGTGAGGAAGTCGAGCCAGCTGCCGGCGTGGTCCGGCCTGGCGCCGTCGGCCGGCGTGAGGGCGGAGCCGGAACCCGGGTTGGAGACCAGTCCGATGACGAGGCCGATGACGACCGCGATCAACGAGGTGATCATGAACCAGAGGAGGGTGCGGCCGGCCAGGCGGGCCGCGTTGTTGACCTTCCGCAGGTTGGTGATCGACACCATGATCGCGAAGAAGACCAGCGGTGCCACGGCCAGCTTCAGCAGCTGCACGAAGATGCCGCCCACCTTGTCGAGGGTGGTGGCGAGCCAGGAGACGTCATAGGTGCGGGCGACGAAGCCGAGGATCAGGCCGACGGCGAGACCGAGCAGGACTTGGGCCCAGAAGGGGACGGGTATCCGGAAGCCGGAGTTCGCGGGCTTCGGATCAGCGGTGTTCGCGGACACGGACACACTCCAGTAGGGACGCGCGGAAAGGTGAGTTTGAGCGGGGACTTACAGGAGCGGCGCCCAGAAGAGACGTCAACAGCGCCGCCGCATCGATGAGTTCGCGGTCAGGCGCGACAAGCCGCGGACATGCAGCGGCAGAGATCGACATGCAGGCGCGCCACGAGCGGTACGCCCATCACGACGCGGCAGACGCCGTAGGAGGCGTCTGCGCGGTACGCGGCTGCTGTCTTCACGGCAAAACGTTAACACTTCTACTTTGAGAACCTCAAAGGGACCCTTTGAATCGAGGGTGCCCTTTTCCGGTCCCGTGCGGCCCCCCTCCCCCCTGGAGAGCAGAAACCCGGTCCGCCCTGCGCCACTGGGGCCCGCGGGGGCCTCAAGGGGCCCGCGGATGTGATGCCACCCATAGGAGCCAGATCACGTCCTAACGTGGGCCGTAGCGAGCAGACCGCCGCAAGCAGCGAATAAATCCTCACAGTGGAGCATTTCGGGCATTTACTACGAAGTCGGGTAGTACGTCACATCTTTGCACCCCGCTCGACCGGCGGCTAAACATTGCTGTCGTCGCTCCGAGCCACGAGACGGACGACCTGGCGAACTCCGCCGGCTCGCCCGCTCCGGCCTGTGCAGCGCGGGGCTCAGCCCCCACGCCACCGCAATCGATTGCGGCCGGCGCCTGACGACGTCCCCCACTGGAGAGTTACTTCCGCATGACCACGACCACTCGCACCAACCGCTTCGCCCGCCTGCGCGCCCTCACCCTCACCGGCATCGCCACGACCGGCGCCGCGGCCGCCGCCCTGACCCTGATGCCGTCGCCCGCACAGGCCGCCGAAGCGACGCAGGTGCACGCCTCCTCCGTGGTCGCGGCCCGCTCCACCGACAGCCACACCGCCTACAACGGCAAGACCGGCTACAGCAACAACCTCGACGGCTGGATCAAGCAGTCCCTGGCCATCATGAAGGCCAAGGGCATCCCCGGCAGCTACGAGGGCCTGCACCGCAACATCATGCGCGAGTCCGGGGGCAACCCCACCGCCCAGAACAACTGGGACGTCAACGCCCGCAAGGGCACCCCCTCCAAGGGTCTCCTCCAGGTCATCGACCCCACGTTCAACGCCTACCACGTCGCCGGCACCGCCCACAGCGTCACCGACCCGGTGGCCAACATCACCGCGGCGGCCAACTACGCGGCCCACCGCTACGGTTCCATCGACAAGGTCAACTCCGCGTACTGATCCGCGCACGCGGCAGGGATCCAGCGCACGCGCACGACAGGACAGGTGCCGGCAGCGACAACCGCTGCCGGCACCGGCCCGTTCCGCAGACGCCTCACCCTCCCCGACTCCCGCCTTGCACTGCAACGGCAGCCGCACACGGCTCGCTCGTATCCGCTCCGGAACCGGGCTGGTTGCGCCGGCACGCTGCGTAGTCACCGAAGGGGCGGACAAATGCCCAATAAAGTACCGTGTGATGGACGTGGCGAGTACAGCTCGCCGTGACGGAAACAGCCGCGGAACAGGCGGCTGTGGCCAGGCCCCGCACGCGTCCAGGGCAGGGGAGACGAATCCATGACAACACGGGTCCGGCAGATCAGCCGTTCCACAGCCCTGCGCTGCGCGGTACCGCTGGTGACCCTGGCGCTGGCCGCCACCGGCTGCGGTGCGTCGGTCACGCCCGGGCGAATAGGCGACTCGCCCCGGTCCCCCACCACCAGCCGCACCGCCGCCGACGCGCCCCCCGCCGCCGCGAGCACACCCTCGCCGACACGGGCCGCCACCTGCATCGACCGCTTCTTCTCCGGCATGACCACCGCTCAGCGGGTCGGACAGCTGTTCATGGGCGGGATCTCCGCGGCCCACCCCGACCAGGCCCAGCTGCGCACCCTGCGCGACCACCACGTGGGTTCCATCATGCTGACCGGCCGCAGCACCGCCGGCGTGACGGCGACCAGGAAGACGGTCGACGGCTTCCGCGGGCAGGCGGACCAGGTCGGCGGCCGCCGGGTCGGTCTGCTGGTCGCCACCGACCAGGAGGGCGGTCAGGTACAGGTGCTGAACGGCCCCGGCTTCTCGGCCATGCCCAACGGACTCACCCAGGGCAGCCGGCCGGCCGCGACACTGCGCAGCCAGGCCGCCGGATGGGCCAAGCAGATGAAGGCCGCCGGGGTCGACCTGAACCTGGCGCCGGTCGCCGACGTGGTGCCGGCCGCCCTGGGCACGCGCAACAAGCCCATCGGGTCCTTCAAGCGGGAGTACGGCCACACCCCGGCCACCGTGACCTCGCACTCCGGCGCCTTCGCCGCCGGCTTCGCCCAGTCGGGCGTGATGACCACGCTCAAGCACTTCCCCGGGCTGGGCCGGGTGATCGGCAACACCGACACCACCGCCAACGTCGTGGACTCGGTGACGACCGCGAGCAGTCCCGGCCTCGAGCCCTTCCGGGCCGGAATACGGGCCGGCTCCCCCTTCGTGATGGTGTCGTCGGCCACCTACACCAAGATCGACCCCAAGCATCTGGCGGCCTTCTCACCGACGGTCATCGGTCGGCTGCTGCGCGGTCAGCTCGGTTTCAAGGGCGTGGTCATCTCGGACGACATCGGGAACGCGGTCGCGGTGCGGTCCTTCAGCCCCGCCCAGCGGGCCGTGAACTTCATCGCGGCGGGCGGAAACATGATCCTCACGGTGCGGCCGAGCACCGTGCCCGCGATGGCGCAGGCCGTGGAGGCCCGGATGCGGCAGGACGCCTCCTTCCGGGCCAAGGTCGACGACAGCGTGCGCCGGATACTGGCCGCCAAGCGGTCCGCGGGACTGCTCGACTGCCGCTGAGGTCCGCCTGCGATCGCAGGTCCCAGGATGCGCGATCAGGCGCTCAGGACGCGCCTGAGGTGCCTCAAGCCACGGCTGCCATCGGGCGGCCGCTGCGGGCGAAGGCGTCCCAGAGCTGGACGAGCAGACGGATGACGAGCGCCTCGATCACGGCGACCGCCACTTGGGTGAGGAGCGAGGTCAACAGGTGTGGCACGGGGGTGCCGCCCTTCTTGTGCATGTTTGGGTCACTTACCTTTGTCCGCTGCCGCGACGTCGCGCGGACCGACCGCAGGTGACCGCGGGGTTAACTTTCGATGTCGCCTGGGGCCGGGTGGCGCGCAGGGTCAGCCGGCCGCCCGGCCGCGGTCGCGGCCACGAGACCGAGTCCGATCAGTACGACGCCCGTGGTCCGCCCGAGCATGCGGCGGGTCCCAGGCTTGTCGAGGACGCGCCCGGCCCTGGACAGCAGGAGAGCATAGCCGCCCGGCCGGGTGAGGGTCGGGGTGGCATGGAGGAGGACCCGGATCCTCATGGCCCAGGCGGCGGGCAGCTGGGGCGGGGCCAGGGTGGGGAGCCGCCCGGAGCAGAAGACGGCGATCTTCGGATTGAGGGCGTTGCCGACCAGGCCGGTCGCCACGGGCTATCGGCGGCGGGAGAGCCGGTGCCCGTGCCGGCGGTGTGCGAGGCGCCGCGGCGGTTCCGCCACAGGTCCTGCACGCCGAGAAAGACCAGGTACCCGGCGCCGAGGAGCTCGACGACCAGATGGACCCGTGGGTGAGGCGGCGAGCACGGCCGCGAGTCCGGCCATGCTCAGCGCGCCCCGGAGCAGCAGCCCGGTCGCGATCCCGCCCACGGTGCGCAGCGCGTCCCCGGGCCCGGCACGAGGGCACGCAGGGTGACCACTGCCATGTGGCCGGGCACGACGGTCAGCAGGCACCGGTACGTCAAGCAGACAGCAGCCGACTGCGGTTCCTGACGACCTCCCCGGCCGAACGGCACCCGGCGTCGTCAGTCCTCCGCGTCCGCCGCCTCGACAGCCGTCAGTGTCACGGTGCCGTCGTCCGCGACCGACCAGCCGGGGTTGTGGCACACCTCCCAGCGGTGGCCGTCCGGGTCGGCGAAGTAGCCGTGGTAGCCGCCGAACGCCGCGCGTTGCGGCTCCTTGAGGACCGTGGCCCCTGCCGCACGGGCCCGCTCCACGGCCACGTCCACGTCGGCGGGTGAATCGAGGTTCTGTGCGAGGGTGAAGGGGGTGCCGGCCACTGCCGCATGCCCGGTGTCGGCGCCGAGGTCGGCCAAGGGGAAGAGCCCCAGGGCGAGCCCCCTGCCGACCTGGTAGAACACGATCTCGTCCAGATCGAGCAGCGGTGTCCAGCCCAGACCTTCGCCGTAGAACCGGCGGCTGACTGCCAAGTCCTCCACACCCAAGGTCACCAGATTCAACTGCTGGTTCATCGACCGCCCCATACGTCGGCAGGAAGTGCTCGTCCAGGCGCAACGCTACCGCCCGCGCCGAGGCGACCGTCGTCCGAGTGAACGAAATCGCGCTTCTTCCCGAACTCCCTTCCCCAGCCCGGAAAAGTCAGGGGCGAACGGGCGGAAGCCGAGGCCTGGCTGCGCCGGGCCGCCCAACTGGGCTCCACGGGGGCCGTGGTGAACCTCGGCCTCATGCTCTTCGCCCAGGGGAACGCCACCGAAGGGGAAGCCTGGTACCGGCGGGCGGCCGAGCTCGGGAAGCGGTGGCGACGGGGAACCTCGGGTACCGCTACGGAGTCTCGGCGTCCCGGGCGCCATGCAGAACCTGGCCGTCCTCCTCAAGCGCCGCGGGGACTTCCAGCAGGCCCTGGAGCGGTACCGCAAGGCGGCCGCACG
>NZ_JBIAXG010000029.1:0-83094 GCF_042896465.1 Streptomyces sp. NPDC001292 | reverse complement strand
GGCCGCACGGGCTCTCGCCTTCATGGCGGAGTCTGCCGCCTTCTTCCGTCCCTGGCCGGGGAAGCACGGGACCACGGAGCGACGGAGTGGTCGACGTCGAGGAGCTCTCCTCGGCGTCCCGGGCGCCATGCAGAACCTGGCCGTCCTGCTCAAGCGCCGCGGGAAAGTCCAGCAGGCCCTGGAGTGGTACCGCAAGGCGGCCGCACGGGCTCTCGCCTTCATGGCGGAGTCTGCCGCCTTCTTCCGTCCCTGGCCGGGGAAGCACGGGACCACGGAGCGACGGAGTGGTCGACGTGGAAATGACAACGGGCGATGAGGAATAGGCGCGGACCCGCGTCTCGCCGGCGTCCCCACCCGTGACCGTGCCCCCCACCCGTGACCGGGCGGGCACGGGATTCCATCACGCCCGGCACCGCAGGCAGGCGCGGACCTCACGGCCGCCGCGCGTCTGATGGACCTCGGTCGACTCCGCGAGGTAGCGGACGATGCCGGTGCCGCGGCCGTGTTCGTCCGGGGCCGTCTCGCGGTGGCGGTGCTCCACGGCGGTTCCGGAGTCGCTGACGACGATGTGCAGGGTGCCGTGGTCGAGGAGGAGCAGCAGCGTCATGTGCTCACGGCCGTACTGGGCGGCGTTCGCGGCGAGTTCGTCGACGATGAGGACGGCGGAGTCCCGCTCGCTCTCGGGAACGCGCCAGCAGTCCAGCAGATCCGCCGCGAAGTGACGGGCGGCCGAGACGTGCGCCGCCTGCGCGGGGAGAGTGAGCAGTGCCTGGTGGCGGCAGTGCGAGAGCAGGGGTGGGCTCTGGCAGGCGGGATCGGTCACAAACATGGTCTTGTGGCTCTTCTGTAGGGGTGCGGAGGCCGGAATCCGAGGGGCCGCCCGGGAATCGGGTGGAATCGGTTCGGCGGTACCCGAGTTGAACCCCTCATCCAGTTGCACGGAGAGCGGTACCACACGGTTCGGGGCTGATTGCACCTTTCACAGCATTTCTACGGGTGACGGGCACCTACGCTCGCATCGTCACCAGCTTCTGACCGTTGCCCGCGATGATCTCGAAGTGCTCGATGGCTCCCGGTGAGAGGGCGACGGCTCCTGGGATCCTGGTGCCGGGAGGGTACTGGCCCGCTCGCCAGGTGGCGGCGTCGGCCCTGGTCCCGCCGGACCCGATCGCCTGCAGCCGGCAGACGACGCCGGCGGGCGCCCCTCCGGCGTAGACCTGGAGGACGCTGCCCCACGCAGAGGGCGAGACCTTCACCGAAGCGGTGACGCCGGTGGCGGGATCGTGTCCGGAGAAGGTGCGCGCGGGTGCCTGCGCGGTCGGTCCGGGCGGCGTCGCCTCACTGACCACGGATCCGCTCGCCGCGAGCCATGTACCGCCGATCGCCGCCGCGATGAACGTCAAAGAGGCGGCGGCTCCGGCCCACTGCAGCCGCCAGGTCCTGCGGCGCCTGGCCGCGGCCTGCTGGAGCATCCGGTCGAGGAGGCCCGCTTCGGACGCCGAAGGGGCCGCAGACGCGTCGGAGCGTGCCGGAGGCGCGTTCGACGCGCTCTCGGCGGCCCGCCGCACCAGCCGGTCGGCCAGGTCCCCGCTGACCGCGGGCATCGTCGGCCCCGCGGCTTCGGCTCCGGCGTCAGCTGCGACTTCGGCTTCGGTGACCGTCGCGAGCAGGGCCGGAAGTCCCCCCAGCTCGGCGTGTTCCTGCCGGCACTCGTCGCACACCGCGAGGTGGGCGCGCACCTGCTCGCTCTCCGCCGGGGACAGCGTGCCCAGGACGTATCCGCCCAGCGCCAGCCGGAGGGCGTCATGGTCCGCGTTCATGGTCGGCACCTCCTCCACGCCGCCGTCATGGCTCGATCCCCCGTTCCCGGAGCGCCAGCCTGAGGGCGTGCAGGGCGTAGTAGGTCCGCGACTTCACGGTGCCCAGCGGAATGCCCAGCACGTCGGCGGCTTCCGCCATGGTCCGGCCCCGGTAGTACGTCTCCAGCAGTACGGCGCGGTGGTCCGGGGACAGCGTCCGCAGGGCGTCGGCCACCGCCCAGCTCTGCAGTGCCTGCTCGATCTGGTCCTCGCCCCGCGTCTGCTCGGCGGCCTGCTCCAGGGCCTCGCCGTCCACCTCGGCCGGCCTGGCCTTGCGGGCCCGGTGGCCGTCGATGACCACGTGCCGGGCGACCGTGCACAGCCATGCTCGCGCCGGGCCGCGAGCCGGTTCGAACGCGGCGGGGTGCTGCCACGCACGCAGCAGCGTCTCCTGCACGACGTCCTCGGCCCACTGCCGGTCTCCTGAGGTCAGGCGCAGCGCGTAGCGGAACAGGGGGCCCGCATGCTCGGCGTACAGAGTGCGGAGCATTTCCTCGTCCGTGGTCGAAGCGGTCCCCATACCAGGGACACGGTGCGCGGGGCGGTCCGGATCGGCCGTTGGACCACGTTTTCGGTGAGTCCATGGCATATGCCGATCATCGCGCAGATGTTCCCCTTTGTCGTGTCGCATCCGGCAGGCCGCCGCCGGTCGCGGAGAGGTCCCATCACTGGTCCCAGAGAAGTCCCACAAAGGTGCTCGGTCACCGAACCGTACGGCACCCGCCGTCCGTGAAACCACACAAGAGCGCAGATACGCGTCATATCTCTCACGGTGTGGCCTCGCGCGGTCGCGCGCGGTCCCACCCGGCTTCTCCGTCCCGATCAGTTGGGAACTGACACCATGCACCTGAACATCGGTCCCCCCTGTCCCCCACGCCGGCGCTCGCGTCTCGCGGCCTGCGGGCTGGCCGTCGCAGCCGTCGGCGCGCTCGGGCTGCTCAGCGCGTGCGGCCAGCCGTCGCACTCCCCGTCCGCCGCCATCACACCTGGTCAGCGACAGAGTCAGCCGGCCGGGACGCCCGGCGCCGCCGGGCAGGGGGGCACGGCGGGCTCCTCGGCCGGCGCTCCGGCGATGCCCAGCATGATCATGCCCATGACGTCTCCGAGCGCGCACGCACCGGCCTCGCCCGTGTCGGGGAACGCCGTGGCGATCAAGAACTTCGCGTTCTCCCCCGCCACGCTGAAGATCAAAGCGGGCACGACCGTGACCTGGACCAACCAGGACACCGACGCCCACACCGTCACGAGCGCCGGATCGGGCGGCCCGTTGCACTCGCCCGCCCTGGCCACCCACGCCATCTACAGCCACCGGTTCACCGAGCCCGGCACCTACCACTACCTCTGCACGATCCATCCCTTCATGACCGCCACCGTGGAGGTGACCCGATGACCGCGTACCCCGACGGGCCCGACGAGAGGCCCGATGACAGGACCGATCCGGCACCGGTGGACGACACCGAGCCGCCCGCCGGGCCGAACGGCATGACCCGGCGCCAACTCCTGCGGCACGCGGGGTGGTTCGGCGGGGCCGTAGTGCTGACCGTGGCCAGTGGAGAGGTGATCAGTCATATCGCCGACACGCGCGGGGCCCCCGGAACCACGGCCGCCGGCGCCGCCGCTGCGGGAAGCGGCACGACGGCGAGCGGCGCACTGCGGTTCGTGCAGGTCTCCGACAGCCACATCGGCTTCCAGGGCCCGGCGAACATGGACGTGGCCGGCTCCTTCTCCGAAGCGATCCGCCAGGTCAACTCGCTCGGTTTCCGGCCCGACTTCGTCATGCACAGCGGCGATCTGACCCATCTCTCCACGCCCTCGCAGTTCGACCAGGTCAGGCAGATGATGACCGGTATGGAGACCGACCGCGTCTTCACCGTGCCCGGCGAGCACGACTCCATAGGCGACGCGGGCCGCGCCTACCGGAAGACCTTCGGCAAGGGCACTCTCGGGGACGGCTGGTACAGCTTCGACACCCATGGCGTGCACTTCATCGCCCTGGTCAACACCCTGAGCCTGGAGAAGCTCGGTCACCTCGGCGACCAGCAGGTCGAGTTCGTCCGCAAGGACCTCACGGGACTGTCGTCGGACACGCCCATCGTGGTCTTCAGCCACATCCCGCTGTTCGCCATGTACCCGCAGTGGGGCTGGAGTACGGACGACGCGTTGCGCGTCATCGCGCTCCTGCGCCGCTTCTCCTCCGTCACCTGTCTCAACGGGCATGTCCACCAGTTGTTCACCAAGACGGAGGGCAACATCACCTTCCACTCCGCCACCACCACGGCCTATCCGCTGCCGAGGCCCGGACGGGCCCCCGCGCCGACCCCGCAGGTCGTGCCCGCCCGGCAGCTCAAGGACGCGCTCGGCATCCGCACGGTGGGCTACCGGCAGGGTGCCCGGGAGCTGGCGATCAAGGACGAGAGGCTGGCATGACCTTCGAAAGACTTCTCGCCCCGGCCGTGCGTGCCGCGATCGCCGCCACGCTCGCCGGGAGCGGATACATCCACGCCCGGCTCTACGTCGACGAGTACCGCTTCATCCGCGTCGTGGGCCCCCTGTTCCTGCTCCAGGCGAGTGTCTCCTTCGCGGTCGCCGCGCTGCTGCTGATCGGAATGCCGCCGCTGCTGAAGCTCGCCGCCGCGGGTGTGGCGCTGGGCGCCCTCGGCGGCTTCGCAGCCTCCCGCACCGTGGGCGTGTTCGGTTTCACCGAGCACGGCCTGCAACCTGCCCCGCAGGCCCTGCTCAGCCTCCTGGCCGAAGCCGGCACACTGCTGCTCCTGGCCGCCTGGCAGGCCTTCACGCTCAGACACCGCACCGGTACCCGCACTGCCGTGGCGCCCGGCCGGAACCGGCCGGACGCCGCCGATCGGCGGCAGCCGTCGTGAGATCGAGCGGCCGCGGGCCTCGGCCTGCCGGCCGCTCGGGCCTGCCCTGCGGAAACCCACGCGCCTCAGGTGTCTCGTGCATCGGCGTTTCGGCCACCCTGCCACCGCTCGGCGGCGGCTCCACTGCGGCGACCGCGCGGACGAGCCCTTGCTCCTCAAGGGGTCCACCGCGTCCGGAATCGAGCGTGTTCGATTCTCCCCGCACCTCGTTGTACCGGGCACTGCCGAGCCACCCAGGCGCGGTGCGAGCCCCAAGGAGGGATGCAGGTGACTGTGACTGACGCCTCGACCGCGAACGGGAAGACGCCTCCCCCTCCACCGCCGGCCACCATCACCTTCGAGGGCAAGCTCGGCAGGAACCCGCTTGCGGAGGCCGGTTTCGGCGCCATGTGCCGGCGGCTTCCCGCCGTGCTCGGGCACACCGCGCGCATGGCCTGGTCCGTCGACAGGACCGGCGTGGTGCTCCTCCTGGCCTGCCAGCTCCTCACGGGCGCCACGGCCGCGCTGGTCCTCGCGTTCACCGCGCGGGCCATGACCCATGTCCTCGGCACGGGCACCGTGTCCGAACGCCTGCACGGCGCGTTGCCCGCGCTGATCGTGGTGATGGCCGCCGCGGGCCTCGGCCGGATCGGCAGCGCCCTGTCCTCCTACGCCGACGGGCGGATCACCCCGCTGCTGATGACCGAGGCCGACATCGCGCTCGTCGCCGCCGTGTGCCGGGTCGAGGCGTCGGCGTACGGCGAGGACGGTTTCGCCGACCGGCAGGAGGCCGCCGAGGTCGGTGTCACCCGGACCCGGTTCATGGTGCAGGACAGCCAGCGGTTCACGGCCGCCCTGATCCGCATGATCGCCGCGAGCGGTGTCATCACCGCCCTGCACCCGCTGATGCTGCCGCTGCTCCTGCTGGCCGTCGTCCCGGCCGGTGTCGGCGCCGTACTGTCCGCGCGCGTCGACTACGAGACCCACTACCTCAACGTCGGCGACCGCAACGTGCGCTCCATGATGCGCTGGTGGGCCACCTACTCGCGCTTCGGGGACGAGGTCCGCGCCAACGGCATGACCGGCTACCTCGTCCACTGGTACCGCGCCCTGTCCGACCGCATCGACCAGCGCACCCTCACCGCCGCGCCCCGCATGCTGCGGATCGTGCTGGCGACCAGCGCCCTGGGCGGCGTGTTCCTGCTCGCCACCTGGGCCACCCTCGCCTGGCTGGCCACCACCGGCCGCGTCGCCCTGCCGGTCGCCGCCACCGCCGTGGTCGCCGTGCAGACCACACTGGCCGCGCTCTCGCAGTTCGTCGTCAACGGCGCCGCCATGTTCCACACCTCGCTCTACCTCGCCGACATGCGGTCCTTCCTCGACATGGCCCGCGAACGCGCCCCCAGGCGTGGTGAACTCACCATCCCCGAACGGGTGGACGAGATCCGGCTCGAGGAGGTCGTCCACCGGTACCCCGGCAAGGACGAACCGGCCGTCAACGGGGTGTCGCTCACCCTGCGCCGGGGCCAGATCCTCGCCATCGTCGGCGAGAACGGCTCGGGCAAGTCCACCTTGGCCAAGCTCATCACCGGTGTCCTCCTCGCCGACAAGGGCCGCGTCCTGTGGGACGGCACCGACCTCGCCCACGCCGACCCCGACGCCGTGTGGAAGCGCACCGCCCTCGTCCCCCAGAACTTCGCCTGCTGGCCCCTGCGCACCCGCGAGAACATCACCCTCGGCCAGCCCCGCACCTACGACGACGGACCGGTCTGGGAGGCGGTCGAGGCCGTCGGCATGCGGGAGGCGGTCGAGAAGCTGCCGCAGCAGCTCGACACCCTCCTCGCCAAGGAGCTGTGGGGCGGAGCCGAACTGTCCGGCGGCCAGTGGCAGCGCCTGGTCTGCGGACGCGCGCTCTACCGGCAGACCCCGCTGCTGATCCTGGACGAACCGACCTCGCAGATGGACCCGCGCGGCGAGCACGGAATCTTCGGGAAGATCAAGGCCATCGCCGGCGAACGCATCACCATCGTCATCACGCACCGCCTGGAGAACACCAGGATCGCCGACCACGTCGTGGTCATGGAGCAGGGCCGCATCACCGAGCAGGGGCCGTACGACGAACTCGTCCAGGCGAACGGGGTCTTCGCGGACCTCCTGCGTCTGTCCCAGGACCGCTGACAGCACCCGGGCACGGCGGCGGCGCGGCCGCGAGGAGAATGCCCGGCTCGGCCGGGCGGACCGCTTCGCCGCCGCGTCGTGCGGCGCCGCGCGCGGACCCGCGTCGAGGCGCCGCCCGGTGTGCGAGGGTGGCCCCATGAACGCCGAGAACGCCGAGGCCGCCAGGTCCGCTCTCCCCGCTCCCGTACGTGTCGTCGTGGCGGCGCCTCAACCGGACCGCGTGGTGCGCGCGGTGCAGAACCTGGTGGCGGCGGCGGATCGGCCCGTCGAGGTCGAGGTCGTCGTCCACGGCGCCGGACTGGACCTCGTGCTGGGGGAAGAGGCCGGCGAACAGGTCACCCGGCTGCTGGAGAGCGGGGCACGTGTCCTCGCCTGCGCCAACAGTCTCTCGGGGCGCGGCCTGACCGCTGACACCCTCGTGTCCGGCGTGGGGGTCGTACCGGCCGCCGTGTGGCACCTGGCCCTCCGTCAGCACGAGGGGTGGTCCCTGGTCCCGCTGTGATGACGCGCCCGGTCCCGGCTTCGATACGCCCGGGGGTACCTGGGCTATGGTGTCGGGACCCAGGGAGTGGAGGAACGGCGATGCGTCGCAAGCGGCACGGTGCCATGGGCGCCGGCCTCGCGCTGCTCGTCCTGCTGGCCGCACTGTTCTGCGCCACGACCTCCTCCCCGCCCGCGTTCCGGGCAGTGCCCTCCTCGACCGCGGCCGGCCCGCACATGGCACCGTGTCCCGAGACGCTGGACGACGCCGGTCACGGCGCGCCCGCCGCCACGGGAAACGCGCCGTGCCTGAAGAAGGCGCAGCCGGAGCAACAGCAGTTCCGGTTCGGTGCGCCGCTCGCCCGTGCCCTGCCGGCGCAAGCCGACGACACGGCACCGGCGCGGGCGTCCGCGTACAGGGAGGTCCGGCGCTACGGGCCGGAACCGTCTCCTCCCGACCTCACCGAACTCTCCGTACGACGGGTGTAGGCCCGCGCGCCGTGTCCGCGTCCCTGTCACCCCGTACGACCGGAGAGTCATCCGTTGTCCGTGTCCCGCTCCCCCCGTGCGGCGTGGGCCGCCCTGCGCTGCTGGCCCCGACGCCGCTGGGCCGCTGTCGCGGCGGCCACGCCCTTGGCGGTCCTCGTCCTGGGCGTTCCCACCGCCCTCATCCCGACCCCGCTGTTCTCCCGCTCGGTGCCGCCGGTGTGGTGGAACTACCCGACGCTGGTCCTCACCGCCGTGCTGTCGGCCGTGGTGCTCGCCACCTATGTGCGAGCCCGGCCCGTCGCGGGCCGTGACGACGCGTCCGGGCGTTCGCTCGGGTCGGCCGGCGCGGTGCTGTCCTTCCTCGCCGTCGGCTGCCCCGTCTGCAACAAGGCAGCCCTGCTCCTGCTGGGGGCCTCCGGCGCGCTGAGTTACTGGGCACCCCTGCAACCCGCGGTCGCGGTGCTCGCCCTCATCCTGCTGGCCGAGGCCGCGCTGCGGCGCCTGGCCACCGAGGCGGCCTGCCCCGTGCGGCCCGTCGCCTGACCACTGCCCTTCCCCTCTCCTTCGCACACTTCACTTTCGGAGGTGCCCCATGCCTTCTTCCTCTCGTGCCCACCGTCGCCGCCTGATCTGGATCGCCGTGGGCGGCGGTACGGCGGCCGTCGTCGCCGCGGTCGCCGCCCTCGGCGGCGGTTCCGGGGATTCCGTGTCCCGGGACCGGCCGGCGGCCGCCGTCTCGCCGTCCGACGTCTCGCCGTCCGCCGGCGATGCCACCCCCGACGAACAGCAGAAGTCGCTGCTCGCCCTGGCCCGCAGGGACCAGAAGGACCCGCTGGCCCTGGGTCGTGCCGACGCGCCGGTCGTACTGATCGCCTACGAGGACTTCCAGTGCCCGTTCTGCGGCAAGTTCGCGCGGGAAACCAAGCCGGAACTCGTCCGCTCGTACGTGGACAAGGGAGTGCTGCGCATCGAGTGGCGCAACTTCCCCGTGTTCGGCGCCGAATCGGAACGGGTCGCCCGAGCCTCCTGGGCCGCCGGACGGCAAGGACGGTTCTGGCAGTTCCACGACGTCGTCTACGCCAAGGAACGCCCGCGCAACAAGGGCAGTTTCTCCTCCTCCCGGCTTCGCGAGATGGCCCGCGAGGCGGGCGTCGCCGACCTCGACCGCTTCGAGGCCGACCTGAAGTCCGAGGCCGCCGGGGTGTCGGTGAGCAGGGACCAGGAGGAGGGATACGCGCTGGGGGTGTCCAGCACGCCCGCCTTTCTCGTCAACGCCACACCCATCCTGGGCGCGCAGCCGCTGAGCACGTTCACCGCCGCCGTCGAGAAGGCCGCGAAGGAAGCTGGGCGATGAGCGGGATCACCGCCGCGACCGCCTTCCTCGGCGGCCTGCTGGCGCTGCTCAGCCCGTGCAGTGCGCTGCTGCTGCCGGCGTTCTTCGCCTACTCCTTCACCAGCCGCACCCGCCTGTCGCTGCGTACCGCCGTCTTCTACGCGGGGCTGTGCACCACGCTGGTGCCGCTCGGCGTGGCCGGCTCCTTCGCCAGCCGCCTGTTCTACGGGCACCGCGACCTGCTGGTCATGCTCGGCGGCTGGACGATGATCGGGCTGGGACTGGCGCAGATCCTGGGCCTCGGCTTCGGCTCCCGCCGTCTGCAGCAGGCTGCGGGCACCCGCAGGACCGGGTCCGCCGTGTCCGTCTTCGCCCTGGGCGCCGTCTACGGCTTGGCGGGCTTCTGCGCGGGTCCCATTCTCGGCGGCATCCTCACCGTCGCGGCGCTCGACGGCAGCCCGGCGCACGGCGGGCTCCTGCTGGCCGTCTACGCGCTGGGCATGGCCGTTCCGCTGTTCGTCCTGGCGCTGCTCTGGGACCGCTGGGACCTCGGCCGCCGGCGCTGGCTGCGGGGGCGCGCGCTGCGGTGGGGACCGCTGAGCGTGCACACCACCTCGCTCGCCGGCGGGAGCCTCTTCGTGCTGCTGGGGGTCGTGTTCCTGCTCTTCGACGGCACCTCGGCACTGCCCTCCCTGCTCGACGTCGACACCGAGGCGGCCTGGGAGAGCGGCGCCAGGCGGCTCGGCGAGGCCGTCTCCGACCGGATGCTCCTGCTGGTGCTGGCCCTGGCCGGCGCCGGCACGGCGGCGGCCGCCGTGCTGCGGCTTCGCCGGCTCCCGCACGGGGAGGACGGAGAAGGCACCGACTCCGCTGCCTGACCGGACGGGATGCCTCGTGTGCCGTGCGCATGCGGGGCATCCCGCCGGAGTCCCGTACGGGGCTCCCGTCAGTCGTGGTCCGGGCGCAGTCGGCGGTTGGTTCCGGACCGGCCGATGTCCAGGTCCAGGAACGAGGCCAAAACGCGGTACCGCTGTTCCAGAAGCCGAGCAGATTGACGTCGATGAGGCACAGCCGGTGCCGGGCCGCGAACTCACGGGCCGGCCTGGTGAACACGCAGGAGGCGACGAAGACCGGGACGTCGGCCCGGTGCTCGGCCCGTGCGGTGCCGTTGAAGGTCTGGAGGTCCCGGCTGCCGACACTGCGGTGCTTGGCGTACCGCTTGCACTGGATGACGATGCGGCGGCCGTCGGGCAGGCGGCCGGTCACGTCCGCGCCCAGATCGCCGGCGCCACCGACCCGCCGGACGTCGGTGCAGCCGTCCCGGCGGCACAGTTCGGCGACGTACCCCTCGAACTGCCGGTCGTCCATCGCCCAGACCGCGTCCAGCGACCGGCGCGCCTGCCGCCGCGCCTCCTCGGCGAGTCGGGTCCTCTCCGCCTGCGCCTCGCGTCGCCCGGCCCGTACCAGGCCCGTCACGACGGCCGCGGCCACGACGGCGGTCAACACCACCATCAGCGCAATCCCCATCAGGTTCCGTCCCCTCCCCCTTCCGGCGGCACACCGCCGCACCCCCGGGCGGTCTGTTCTTCGTCGGCTACGATCATCACAGCCTGCCGTGTCCGGCCTGTCACGGCTACGGCCGTGTTCAGCCGAACCGCCCCACCCACCGGCCCGTCCCGGCCCGCGGAGCGACACCCGTGTGGCGCCTTTCGCGCGTGGGACCGCAGCGGGCGGCGCGGCTGCGCGCAGAGAACCAATGAGGGAGACCGATGATCTTCATCACCGCCAAGTTCCGTGTCCGCCCCGAGTACGCCGACCAGTGGCCGCAGATCGCCGCCGAGTTCACCGCGGCCACCCGCGCCGAGCCCGGCTGCCTGTGGTTCGACTGGTCCCGCAGCGTCGAGGACCCGACGGAGTACGTCCTGGTCGAGGCCTTCCGCGATGACGAGGCGGGGGCGGCCCACGTGCAGTCGGAGCACTTCAAGGCCGCGCGGCGGACCCTGCCGCCCCACCTGGCCGAGACGCCTCGGATCGTCAACACCACCCTTGAGCAGGACGACTGGTCGCTGCTGGGCGAGATGGCCGTCTCCGGACAGGAATGAGACACCGCCTCGCGGGAGTTCTCCCGCGAGGCGGTTCGCCGAGGGGCCGGGTCAGCTCAGTTCGACGCGCCGGCCGGTGTGCCTGACCACGGTGACGGTGACGGTGTCGTCCGAGGTCGAGGTCCACTCGGTCACCGGTGTGAAGTGCCCCGCGTCCAGGTCCTCCTGGTAGACGACGCGGTAGGGGAAGGAGCACGTGTAGGAGGCGTGCGCCCCGAGGCCGCGCCAGCGGATCATATGACGTCTGACGTGGACCCTCCAGTCCCACGCGATGCGCCATGGCGGGGACGTCGGCCCGCCGTGGCGCTGACCCGCCATCAGGGACTGCACGGACGCGGTCTCGACGCGGGCTGCATCGTCAACCACACTCGTCACAGCGGCCGTTGTGTGACTGTCCAAGGAGACCGGTGAAGGGGTCGAAGGCATGAAGCCCACGTTCCGACGTCCTGTCCGGCGCGGCCTCGCCGCCGTGCTCGCCGCCACCGCCGCGCTCGCCGTGACGGCACCGGCGACGGCCGCGGACGCCGGCCCCGCCGGGTCCCGCGCCCCGGCGGTGCCGCTGCGGGTGGCGACCTACAACATCCACGCCGGAGCCGGCGAGGACGAGGTCTTCGACCTCGACCGCACCGCGCGGGCGATACGTGATCTGCACGCCGACGTGGTCGGCCTCCAGGAGGTCGACGTCCACTGGGGCGCCCGCAGCGACTTCGTCGACGAGGCCCGGACGCTGGCCGGGAAGCTGGACATGCGGGTCTTCTTCGCACCGATCTACGACATGGACCCGGCCACCCAGGGCGCGGACCGCCGCCAGTTCGGCGTCGCCGTGCTGAGTCGTCACCCGGTGCTCGAGGCCGAGAACCACGAGATCACCCGGCTCTCCACCCAGACGACCGATCCGGTGCCGGCCCCGGCGCCCGGCTTCGCCGAGGTGACGCTCGACGTCAGGGGTTCGCACGTGCACGTCTACGACACGCACCTGGACTACCGGGCCGACCCGTCGGTCCGCAGGGCCCAGGTGGCGGACATGCTCGACGTGCTCGCCGCCGACCGCGGTCCGAAGGTCCTGGTCGGGGACTTCAACACCGAGGCGAACGCTCCGGAGTTGGCACCGCTGTGGCAGCACCTCGGGGACGCCGACCCGGACGGCGGCGGGACGTACCCGGCGGTCCGTCCGGAAAAGCGTATCGACTTCGTGACCGTCTCCCCCGACATCACCGTGGTCGGTGCCCGGGAGGTCGCCACGGAGGCGTCCGACCACCGACCCGTGGTCGCGGACCTGGAGCTCCACCGGCGCGGCCGCTGAACTTTCACGGCATCGCCGACGCCCACGACGCGCCGACCGGTCTCACCCGCCCCAACGGGACGTGGGCGATGTGGCTGCAGTCGCAGGTGCGGCTCGGGGTGCGGCCCAGCCGCACCACGTACATGCCGCCCCGGCCCAAGGAGCGCGTCGTCTGACGCCCGCCCGAAGTCCCCGAGCGCACCCATGAGTTCACATGGCCCTCGACGTCGACGTGATCCGCGCGCGGATACCCGCCCTGAAATCCGGCTCCGCACGCTTCGACGCACCCGGTGGTACACAGACACCCCAGCCGGTCATCGACGCCATCGGGGAGGCACTCGCCCGCCCGCTGGCCAACCGGGGCCGGGCGCGGATCGAGCAGGGGCTGGCCGACCTCGGCGGGATCACCGTGCACTCACGTGCCGTGCGGCGCACCCCGACCCTGCTGTTCACCGTGGCGGGACTGCGCCCGGCTGACGTCTCCCGGCACCTGGCCGAGCACGCGGTCGACGCCCCCGCCGGTTCCTTCTACGCGGTGGAGGCCGTACGCCGCCTCGGTCTGGGCGACGAGGGCGGCGTACGGGTCGGGCTCGCGCCGTACAACCGCGCCGACGACGTCGACCGGCTGCTGACCGCGTTGGGCGGCCTCGCCCGCTGACCGGGACGACGGAATCGCCCGAACGGCACCGTCACCTTCCGGTGTCCACGGCGGTCCGGCCGGCGGCGGTGGCCGCAAAAGCGCCGGCCGCGGCCCGTGCGGGAGCGGTCGCCGCAGTGCGGGAGCGGGGTTCGCGACACGGCGAGAAGCGTTCTCACGGGGCGAGAACGCGGTGTGCGCGAGAGCCTGCGATGCGGCACGGTCGAGGTCTCGTGCGAGGCGGGGACGATCGTTTACGCTGACGCCCCCGTCGCTCCGCACGGCGACCGCTGACGCCCCATGGGCAGGTCGAGGGAGGGCTTCATGACAAAAGTGGTCCCGTACGGTGCGGGCGATGAAGGCGGTACGGGCCGGTCCGGGGTGTCACCCGGCGTCTCGTTCCAGCGCGGCCTCAACGTGCTGATCAGCGTGGCAGAGTCCGGTGAGTCCCGGGTCGAGAAGATCGCCGCCGACGCCGGGATCCCCGTGAGCACCGTCTACCGGTATCTGCGTACCCTGCGCGAGCTGGACCTGGTGGAGGAGCGCGCGGGCACCTACGCTCCCGGCTGGCGGCTGCTGGAGATCTCCGGCCAGCACCTGACCCACACCCGCCTGGTCGAGCTGGGCCACGGGCTGCTCCAGGAGCTGACGGACGCGACCGGCGAGACGGCCGTGCTGACCGTGCGGGTCGGCACACGGGCCATGTGCCTGCGCCAGACCCAGTCGCCCCACCCGATCCGGATGGCGTTCCGGATCAACCAGCTGCTGCCGCTCTACGCGGGAGCGGGCCAGCGCCTGCTGCTGGCCCATGCGCCGCGTGCCGTGATCGACCACGTCCTGGAGCAGCCGCTGCGCGGCATCACCGCCCGCACCCTCGGACGCGCCCAGCTGGCCAACGAGATCGACCGGGTCCGCCGGAGCGGTTTCCTGGTCACCAGGGGCGAGTTGAGCGAGGGCGCGGTGGCGGTGGCGGTGCCCGTCGTGGCGGGAGGTGAGGTGCTGTGCGCGCTGACCGTGGCCGGGCCCGAGAGCCGGTGCGGCTCGGCCTGGCGCCGGCACGCCCGGAGCCGGCTGCGGGCGGCCGGCCGACAGCTCGGCGAGTTGCTGGAGCACCGGGCCGCGCCGTTGCCCATCGGGTGAACACGGGCCGCTGGCATCCGCCGGGCGGTCCCCGCGGCTCCTCAGGCAGGGGTGACCCGGACCGGCAGGTGCGTCCAGCCCCGCAGCGTGTTGTGCAGGAACGGCACCGGCTCACCCACGAGTTCCACCGTCCGCACCCGCCGGGCCAGCTCGCTGAACAGGACGTCCATCTCCAGCCGGGAGATCGGCTGGCCCACGCACTGGTGGATGCCGATGCCGAAGGCCAGGTGCCCTGAGGCGTCCCGCTCGATCCGGTACTCGCCGGCGTCGTCCCCGAACCGGCGCGGATCGCGGTTGGCCGCGCCCATGAAGAGCGCGATCTTCGCGTCCTCGGCAAGGCGGACCCCGTGGAATTCGGCCTTGCGGGAAGTGGTGCGGAAGAAGGACTGGAAGGGCGACTCGAAGCGCAGCGCCTCGTCGATGGCGAACCGGGCCAGCGGGGGGCTCTCGTGCAGGGCCGCCCACTCGGAGGCGTGGGTGGCCAGGCATTTCATGGTGTTGCCGATGGCCAGTACGGTCGTGTCCAGGCCCGCCGACAGCAGGGCGCGCACCAGCCGGGTCGCCTCGTCCGAGGTGATCACGCCCTGGTCGGCGTACTCCCAGATCTTGGCGCCGAGGCCGTCCGGGCTCAGGTTCTCGCGGGCGCAGTTGCTCATCACCCACTCGACGGTCCCCTCACCGGCGGCGAAGTACCGGGCGTAGCGGGCGTCCTCGGGGCCGAACGCGGAGAAGTTCATGGCACCGTGCGGCAGCAGGTTCTCCGCTCGCCCTTCGCGGGGTATGCCGACCGCGTTGCCGAACACCTCGATCGGGAACAGCTCGGCCAGCTCGGTGATCGCGTCGAACTCGCGCTGTTCCAGGACCCGGTCCACGAGCCGCACGGCGAACTCCTGGAACGCGGCGCGCAGCACCCGGATGTTGCGGGGGGAGATCACTCCGGACATCGCGGTGCGCAGCGGGGTGTGCGCGGGCGGGTCGGAGTCGAGGATGCCCGCGGGGCGCCAAGGCGGCTCCTGGTGGTAGTTGCGCGGACCGACCCCGGCGCCGGAGATGAACCTCTCGTGGTCGGCGAGGATCTGCCGGCACTGCTCGAAGCGGGTGAAGGCGTGGACGCCGTACTGCTCCAGCCACACCGCCGGCCCCGCCTCGCGCATGCGGTCGAACAGCGGGTAGGGGTCGGTCAGGTTGGCGTCGTCGTAGGGGTCGTCCGGGATGGATGCGACGACGCCGTCGGCGGTGCTGCTGGTCATCAGGCCCCCTCGGGTGGGCGCGGGTGGTGGTCGAGTGCGCGGGTCGCCGGGCTGTGCCGTCTTGTGCCGGCTTCCGCACAGGGACGGTAGTTCGGCGGCGGGCTTCCGGGACACGGCTGTTATCGCCTGCTGAGAAAGGCCGTTGCCGCGCGGTGGCCGCGGTCCGCACGATGCGGCGATCGGGGCGCCGTGAAGGCGCCCCGCACAGGCCGAGTCGGAGACGGAGGAGCCATGCCGGCGCAGCAGTTCGTGACCGTCACGGTCGAGGAGGTGACGACGGAGGCGGCGGGAGTCGTCTCCCTCGTCCTGGCGGCGCGCAACGGCCGGGCCCTGCCGCGGTGGACGCCGGGGGCCCACATCGACGTCGTGCTCTCCCGCGATCTGATCCGGCAGTACTCCCTGTCGTCGGACCCGGACGAAGCACGCTGGCGGATCGCGGTGCTGCGCGAACCCGGCGGGCGCGGCGGCTCGGTCCACCTGCACGACCGTGTCCGGGCCGGGGACACCCTGCTGGTGAGCACCCCCCGCAACACCTTCCCGCTGGACCTCGGAGCCGACCGCTACGTCCTCGTCGCCGGAGGCATCGGGATCACGCCCCTTCTGCCGATGGCGGCCGCGCTCGACGCGGCGGGCAGGGATTGGACGCTGCTGTATCTGGGGCGCGCCGCCGCCTCCATGGCGTTCACCGAGGAGTTGGCCCGGTACGGGGACAGGGTGCGGCTCCACCGGGACGACGAGTCGGGCGTCGCCGACATCGCGGCGGAGCTCGACGGGCTGGGAGCGGCGGACGCCGGCGTGTACGCGTGCGGTCCGCCCGGACTGCTCACCGCCGTCGAGGACTACGCCCGGACCCGCCCCGGCACCCGGCTCACCGTGGAGCACTTCACCGCCGACCCCGGGGGCGCGCGGCGCGAGGACGACCGGCCGTTCACGGTGCGGACCCGCGACGGCCGCGAAATCACCGTGGGCGCCCGCCAGTCGATCCTCGACGCGCTGTCACAGGCGGGCGTGCGGACGCTCAGCTCCTGCCGGGAAGGTGTCTGCGGGACCTGCGAGACGGCGGTTCTCGGGGGCGAGCCGGACCACCGTGACCGGGTGCTCAGCGACGAGGAACGCGCGGCGGGCGAGACCATGATGATCTGCGTCTCGCGGTGCCGGGGAGAACGTCTGATCCTGGACGTGTGACTACCGGCTCACCACCGGCGCCGGGAGCGGAGCCGGGGTGGGTGACAGCACCGACGACAGGCCGTGCTCGCCGCCCGGCGCCGCGCGCACACCGACCTGGGAAGGAGCCGAACCGCCGCGTACGGCGGGAGGGTTCACGGTGTCGTCCCGGTCGAAGCCGAGCCGGTTCACCACCTCCACCACGCCGTCGACGCTGTCGCACAGCCGCACGGTGACCGGGATCAGGCTCTTGCGCTCCACTGTGCCGCTGAGTGTGACCCGGCGGGCGCGAGGCCACTGGAGGTGCCGCTGCGCGACTCGGCACTCGACCTGGCCTCGGTCGCGGCGGCGCTGACGCCCGACGTGCGCGCGGTCCTCGTCTGCAATCCGAACAACCCGACCTCGACGGTACTGCCGCCTGCCGTTCGGCGGCGCGGCCCGGGAGTTCCTGCGGCAGTGCACGCTCGGCGGCATCGGCGTGCGGGTGTTCCCCGGTGAGGGAGTGCGGATCCCCGTCGGGGACGAGTCCGCCTACGCCGCCGTGGTCGCCGCGGCCCGGCGGTGTTCTCACCCCATGAGAACAGCCGATTGCGGCCCCTGAGACGGCACGTAGCCTCTGCGCCAGGAGGAACCCATGACCGAGCCAGTGACCTTGGGCGAAGCGCCCGTTTCCCTCGACGATCTCGTCGCCGTCGCGCGCGGCGGCCGGCGGGTCGTCGTCGGCGAGGCCGCCGTGAAAGCCATGCGTGCGAGCGAGCAGTGGGTCGGCTCGATCGTCGAGGGCATGCGGGCCGGCGAGCCGGTGGACCCGATCTACAGCGTCAACACCGGCTTCGGTTCGCTGGCCGGACGGCAGGCGTTCGCCACCGCCGAGGACGCCGCCGAGCTGTCCCGCCGGCTGATCGTCTCCAACGCCAGCGGGGTGGGCCGCCATCTGGACGAGGAGGTCGTACGAGCCGCCATGCTGATCCGGGCCGCGAGCCTGGCACGCGGCCACTCGGCCGTCCGGCCCGAGCTTCCCGAGACCCTCGCGCGCATGCTCGCCGCCGGTGTGCACCCGGCGGTCCCCGAATACGGCTCGCTGGGCGCCAGCGGCGACCTCATCCCGCTGGCCCACCTGGCGATCGTGCTGTCGCGTCCGGCCGGCGAGGACGTCGAACTCGACAGCGGCGAGGCGTTCTGGGACGGCAGGATCGTGAGCGGTCTGGAGGCCATGCGCCGCGCCGGGATCGAGCGGATCGCGCTGCGCGCCAAGGAGGGCCTCGCCCTCACCAACGGCACGTCGTTCTCCACGGCGCAGGCGGCCCTCGCCCTCGCGGACGCGCGGAATCTGCTCGCCACCGCCGAGATCACCGCGGCGATGTCCATCGAGGCGCTGATGGGCTTCGGGGACGCGTTCCTCCCGCAGATCCACCAGGCCCGCGGGCACCGAGGCCAGATCGAGTCCGCGGCCCGCATCCGGCAGCTGCTCGGCGACAGCGGCCTGGTCGACGGCGACGTGGACCGCGACCCGGTCCGGCGGCCGCCGCAGGACGCCTACTCGCTGCGCTGCACACCGCAGGTGCTCGGACCGGTCCGCGACACGCTGCGTTTCGTGCACGGCATCGTGGAGACCGAGATCAACGCGGCCACCGACAACCCGCTCGTGTTCCCGGACCTGCCCGCGACCCGCGGCCTCAAGGCGGTCTCGGGCGGCAACTTCCACGCCCAGTACCTCGCGTTCGCCGCGGACTTCCTCGCCATCGCCGTCACCGAGATCGGCAGCATCGCCGAGCGCAGACTGTTCCGCCTCGACGACGGCTCCCTCAACCGCGGGCTGCCGGACATGCTCGTCGCCAGCGAGAAGGTGGGCATGGACTGCGGCTACATGCTGCCGCAGTACCTCGCGGCCGCGCTGGTGTCGGACTGCAAGACGCTGGCCCATCCCGACAGCGTCGACTCGATCCCGACCTGCGCGAACCAGGAGGACCACGTCTCGATGGCGAACAACGCCGGCCGGCACGCCCGGCAGGTGGTCGCCAACATCGAGGCCGTCGTCGGCATCGAGCTGCTGATGGCCGCGCAGGCACTCGAACTGCGCCTGGCCGAACAGGGCGCCGACGCCTCGGTGCTGTCCAGCGCGAGCAGGGCGGTCCTCGAACTCGTACGCACCACCCGGTCCGCCGACGGGCGGCCCATCGACCACATCACGCGGGACGTGGTCCTGTACCCCCGGGTCCGTGCGGCCGTCGGCCTGGTGCACAGCGGCGCCGTCGTCGAGGCCGTGCAGGCCGTGCACCCCGAAGGAGCACCCTGAGCAGTGGGCCACGCCTGCTTGGAGCGGACTCGAATTCGTGGGGTCGGCGCATCCAACTGGACGCCGTCCAAGGAGAGTCGTATGCGTCACCGCGTTCTGGGCGGGACCGCCATCCAGGTCAGCCCCTACCGCCTCGGCACCATGATGTTCGGGTTCGTCGGCAATGCCGACCACGACGAGTGCGTCCGGATCACCCACGCCGCGCTGGACGGACCGGGCCCTCCCTGAGCAGCGGGCGTCCCACCCCGAACCCCGACCGCTTCGATCCGTCGGCGCCGCGCACGGCCGCGAAGCTGGAGATCGTCGAGCGGCTCGTCGACGTGGCCGGGGAAGCGGGGTGCTCGCTGCCGGAGTTGGCCATCGCCTTCCCGCTCGCGCATCCGGCCGTCACGTCGGTGATCACCGGTGACGAGCGCCCGCACGGCCGGGTGGCCGCAGGCGACGGCCGCCCAGGCGGTGTAGCCGTAGTAGGAGTTGCCCCAGCAGCCCACCGTGCCGTCCGACCAGTGCTGCTCCGTGCTCCACTCCAGTACGTCCCAGGCGTCCGCGGTCTCCGCGGTGAAGGGCACGGGCACGCCCTCCGAGCGGATCTTTCCCCGCACGTCCTGCGTCACCACGGCCATTCCGGCCTCGGCGAGCCGGGCCGCGATGTCGGGCACCAGCGTGTCCGGGTGTGTCGTGTCGTACGGCGTGCGGATCAGCACCGCCGCCACCCGTGCGGGGGACGGCGGCAGGTACACCCGGGTGTACAGACGGACACCGTCGCGCAGGCGCACCCGGAAGGGCTCCGCCTGCGCGGCGGGGGTACCGAACGGCACGGGCGTACCGGACGGGACGGAGGCGGCCGTGGTCATGCGGTGTGTGCCGTCAGGGACGTACCCGGCGGGACGTCCGGGTCCAGGCCGTCGTCGGCGTGGTCGACGACGGCGCGCTCGCCCTCCACGTCCAGCGATCGGCAGACGAGCAGATACAGTCCGGCCGAGACGACCAGGCCGATGATCATGGTGATGTCCAGCCCGCCCGTCCAGCGGGCCGCGGGCCCCATGCTCTCGCCGACGACCGCGAACGGCATCATCGAGGCGAAGCCGACGGCGTAGGAGACCAGCCCGCGCCAGCCCCACCGCCCGTAGATTCCGCGCGGGTTGAAGATCTCCCGGATCGAGTAGTGGCCGCGGCGCACCAGATAGGAGTCGACCAGGTTGATCGCCGTCCACGGGGTGAAGAGGTAGCCGAGCACGACGAGGAAGTGTTCGAACTGCTGGAGGAACGTCTCGTCGGAGCCGAAGGCGATCGCCGTGGACAACAGGCCGATCACGACGAGGGTGACGACGCGCTTGGCGACGGTGGGTTTGATCCGCCGCAGCGAGTCCATGCTGGACAGCAGGGTCAGGCTGCCGCCGTAGAAGTTGAGGGTGCCGATGGTGATCAGCGGCAGGACCGAGGCCAGCAGCAGCGTCATGCCGAATCCGTGGAAGACCTCGTTCCCGGCGGAGATGATCGACTCGACGAGCGTCAGCTTCGAGAACAGCCCGGCGGCCACGGTGCCGACCAGCATCATCCAGGCGCCGCCGATCGCCGCCCCGAGGTAGGTCCACCAGAACGAGGAGCGCACGCCGACCCTGCGCAGGCTCACCAGCCCGGACATTCCCCGCTGGCGCACCGCCGACGACGGCCGACCGCTCCTCCAACTGCCGCTGCGCCGGGGGATGGTGGTTCACCCGCCCACCGGCGCGCTGCTCTGGCAGTTCCGCGAGGTCGCCCTGCTGGGCCGCCCGACACGCGTGGCCGACCTGGCCCAGCCCGTCTTCACCCGCACATGAGCCGACTTCCTTTCCCGCTCCGTGCGTTCGCCCGCTCCGGGCTCGGCGCGGCGCCGAGCCCGGGGCAGGCGTTCTCCCGCCGCGGATCGGTGCCGGGCCGGTGCGCTACGCCAGGTTGCGGGCCACCACGATCCGCTGGATCTGGTTGGTCCCCTCGTAGATCTGGGTGATCTTCGCATCGCGCATCATGCGCTCGACGGGGAAGTCCTTGGTGTAGCCGTAGCCGCCGAGCAGTTGCACCGCGTCGGTCGTCACCGCCATGGCGGTGTCGGAGGCGAGGCACTTGGCGGCCGCGCCGAAGTACGTCAGGTCCGGTGCACCGGCGGTGCTGCGGGCCGCGGCGGCGTAGACCATCTGCCGTGCCGCCTCCACCTTCATCGCCATGTCGGCGAGCATGAACTGGATGCCCTGGAAGTCGGCGATGGCCTTGCCGAACTGCCGGCGTTCCCGCACATAGCCGACCGCGTGGTCGAGGGCGCCCTGCGCGATGCCGAGCGCCTGGGCGCCGACCGAGACCCTGGTGTGGTCCAGGGTCGCCAGTGCCAGCCGGAGCCCCCTGCCGCGCTCGCCGAGCAGGCGGTCGCCGGGGATCCGGCAGCCGTCGAAGTACACCTCGCGGGTGACCGAGCCCTTCAGCCCCATCTTCCGTTCGGGCTCGCCGTAGCCGATGCCGGCGTCGTCCGCGTGCACGACGAACGCCGAGATGCCACGGGAGCCCGCGTCGGGGTCGGTGACCGCGAAGACGATGAGGTACCTGGCCACACCGGCCGAGGTGATCCAGGTCTTGACGCCGTCCAGGATCCAGCCGTCCCCGTCGGCCGTCGCACGGCAGCGCATCGCGGCGACGTCGCTGCCCGCTTCCCGCTCGCTGATGGCGTAGGCCATCAGCGCCTCCCCGGAGGCCACTTCGGGCAGGTACCGCTGCCGCTGCTCCTCCGTGCCGGCCAGCAGCAGCGGTACCACCCCGAGCTTGTTGGACGTCTGGATGGTGGACGAGGACGCGCACACGCGGGCGACCTCCTCGACCGCGACGGCCGCGGCGAGGGCGTCGACACCGTCGCCGCCGTACTCCTCCGGGATGCCGGGTGCGTGCAGCCCGGCGGCCACCAGCGTGTCGTAGTTCTCGTGCGGGAACCCGCCCCGCGCGTCGACCTCCGCCGCCCGGGGCCCCAGTTCGTTCTCGGCGACGGCGCGGGCCGCGGCGCGGAACTCGTCGTACATCGGGGGCAGCAGGTACGGCGTCGTCATGGAGTGCTCCTCGGTCGGCGTGTCGGAGTGTCGGAGTGCGGCTCGGGTACGGGCCCGGCTCCATTGCGGCGTAAGCCCGCCCCCCGGGCCAATGTGCGTGCGCACGACGATCCTGAAGATCTTCGTGCAGCCGCACATCGACGCCCCGAGGGCCCCGCGCTTACGTTCCGCATGCCGCGGTGTGATGCGGCCGCCCCGACCGAAAGGCGTGAAGCCATGACTGTTCTGCACGGCCTGCGCGTGCTCGACCTGAGCCGGGTGCTGGCCGGCCCGTACTGCACGGCCCTGCTGGCGGACCTCGGCGCCGACGTGGTCAAGGTCGAGCCGCCCGGCGGTGACGACTCCCGGCACCTCGGGCCGTTCCGGAACGGCGAGAGCGTGTACTTCGCCCAGCTCAACCGCGGCAAGCGCAGCATCGTCCTCGATCTGAAGGATCCCGACGACCACGCACTGCTCCTGCGGCTGGCCGAGCAGGCCGACGTCTTCGTCGAGAACTACCGTCCCGGGGTCGCCCGGCGGCTCGGCATCGACCACGCCACGCTCCGCGCGGCCAACCCGCGACTGGTCTACGCGAGCATCTCCGGCTTCGGGCAGAGCGGCCCGATGCGGGAGCACCCCGCCTACGACCTGATCGTGCAGGCCATGTCCGGTCTGATGGCCGGCACCGGCACTCCCGACGGGCCGCCCACCAGGGTCGGCGAGTCGGTCGGCGACCTGGTGGCCGGACTGTTCGCCTCGTGGGCCATCAACGCCGCGCTGTTCGACCGGGAGCGCAGCGGCCAGGGCCGGTACATCGACGTGGCCATGCTCGACTCCCTGGTGTCGCTCCAGGTGACCGCGATGAGTCTGCTCACGGCGACCGGACACCTGCCTGGCCGGGTCGGCAACCGGCATCCGGTCTCAACCCCGTTCGACACCTATCGAACCGCCGACGGTCTGGTGGCGATCGCGGTCGCGGGCGAGGCGGTGTTCGCCCGGTTCGCCCGGATGGTGGGGCGGCCGGACATGCCGTCGGACCCGCGGTTCAGTGACGACGCCGCCCGGGCGCACCACATCGAGCAGGTGCGTGAGATCACCGAGCGGTGGTCCGCCGGACTGACCACGGAGCAGGCCCTGAAGTCGGCACGGGCGGCGGGAGTCCCGGCCGCGCCGATCTGGGACCTGACCGAGGCGGTGGGCAGCGAGCAGATCCGCGGGCGGGGGCTCGTCGGCGAGTTCGACCACCCCGTCCTTGGCCGCACACCGTTCCTGCGCCAGCCGGCGCAGTTCGGGTTGGACGGCGCGGCCGACGTGGCGGGCAACGGCCCCGGGGTCCACGGGACGGCGGCTCCGAGCCCGGCTCTCGGCGAGCACGCGGACGCGGTCGTCGAGCAATGGCTCCACGAGAGCCGGGACCGGAGCCGTCGGTGAGTCCCGGCGGCCAGCGGTCGTAGGTTCGGGCCTCGCCACCTGCCCCAGGCAATCCTCAGCCCATATTTTGCGCCAAAGTATTGACCTCTCATTCATTCGATCCCATTCTGAATGACCCTATGCAGTTCAGAAGTGGGTCTGTGGAAGAGGGCTATCTATGACAGGCGTGGTCGAACAACGCTCGATCGATGTCGTCCCCGACGCCGAACGGCACGGCAGCGCGTTCAGCCAGTTCACTCTCTGGCTGGGCGCCAACCTCCAGATCACCGCGGTCGTCACCGGCGCGCTCGCCGTCGTCTTCGGCGGGGGCGCCTTCTGGTCGATCATCGGCCTGCTGCTCGGCAACCTGCTGGGCGGTGCGGTGATGGCCCTGCACTCCGCCCAGGGGCCCCGCCTGGGCCTCCCGCAGATGATCTCCAGCCGGGCCCAGTTCGGCGTCCGCGGAGCCATTGTCCCGCTGGTCCTGGTCATCGTGATGTACGTGGGCTTCTTCGCCAGCGGCAGCGTGCTGGCCGGCCAGGCGGTCGGCGAACTCACCCACCTCGGCGACACCACGGGCATCGTGATCTTCGCCCTCGTCTCCGCGGTCACCACGCTCGTCGGCTACCGGCTCATCCACACGCTGGGACGGGTGGCCAGCATCGTGTGCGCACTCGCCTTCGTCTACCTCGGCATCCGCCTCCTGGAGCACGCCGACCTGAGCACCCTCCTCGCCAACCGCTCCTTCGACCTGCCGCTGTTCCTTCTCGCCGTCTCCCTCTCCGCCTCCTGGCAGCTCGCCTTCGGCCCCTACGTCGCCGACTACTCGCGCTACCTGCCCCGCTCCACCTCTCCCCGCGCCACCTTCTGGTGGACCCTCGGCGGTTCGGCCCTCGGCTCCCAGTGGTCCATGACCTTCGGCGCGCTCGCGGCGGCCGCGGCCGGCAGCGCCTTCGTCGACAACCAGGTCGGCTACGTCGTCGGCCTGGGCGGCGCGGGACTCGCGGCCTCGTTCCTGTACTTCGTCATCGCCCTGGGCAAGCTGACGGTCAACGTGCTCAACACCTACGGCGGTTTCATGTCGGTGGTCACCGGCATCAGCGGCTTCCGCGGGCAGCGCGCGCTGTCCACACGCGGCCGCGCCGCCTACATCGCCGCGATCATGATCGCGGGAACCGCGGTCGCCCTCCTGGGCAAGGACAGCTTCCTGTCCTCCTTCAAGGACTTCCTGCTCTTCCTGCTCACGGCCTTCACCCCCTGGTCGGCGATCAACCTGGTGGACTACTACCTGATCGCCAAGGAGCGCTACGACCTGCCCGCCCTGAGCGACCCGCACGGCCGCTACGGCGCCTGGCGCGTCAAGGCACTCATCGTCTACGGCATCGGTCTTCTGGTCCAACTGCCGTTCCTGGCCACCAGTTTCTACACCGGCCCGCTGGTGGAGCCGCTCGGCGGCACGGACATCTCCTGGATCGTCGGACTGGCCGTACCGGCCGCCCTCTACTGGCTCGCGGCCCGTCGGGACACCGCTCACGTACCGGACCGCATGATCCTCACCACCGAGCCGGGGACGAGGACCGGTTCCCCCTCTCCCACCCCCTGACGTCGGCGGATGCGGGCGGAGCGGCCGCGCGGACGCGGGATCGCCCGCACCGGGCCCCAGGGCCCGGTCACGCCGGCCGCGCCGGCCGCCTCGGCGATGAGGCGCACCCGTTCACTGCCCCGGCGGCAGGCCGGCGGGGTCGGCCTCCAGGGCCAGAAGGGCGAGCCACAGCTCCGTGCGGTCGGCCAGGCGGTCGAGATCACGGCCGGTGAGCTGCTCGATCAGCCGCAGCCGGTAGCGCAGGCTGTTGCGGTGGAGCGTCAGCTCCCGGGCGGTCGCGGCGGGCACGCAGTCATGGGCGAGGTATGACCGCAGCGTGGTGACGAGCTCGGCCCGGTGCGCCTCGTCGTGCCGCAGCAGCGGCGCGAGCACGGCGTGGCCCAGCTCCCGCAGCGGCAGGTCCAGATTGCCCATCAGCAGGCCGGCGATGCTCAGCGGCGCCGCCCGGTGCACCCCGGGGCCCGCCTGTGCCGCCTGGCGCGCCTCGAAGTAGCCGAGCCGCAGCCCGGCCACGCCGCGTCGCGGCTCGCCCACGCCCACGCGGACCTGTGGGTCCAGAACGGCCAGGTGGTCCGCGACGGTACGGGCGGCTGCCGCGGCGTCGACGCCGTCGGGCACGATCACCATCACGGTGTCGTCGATCAAGGCGGTGGGCAGCCGATCACCCTCACTCTCCAGGAGCGGCCCCAGCGTCCACGGCAGGCTGCGCAGCCGCCCGGGGGCGCCGCCGACCCGGGCGACCACGACCACGTGCGGTCCCTCCACCGCGAGGCCGTACGCCGCCAGGCGGCGGCGGGCGTCGGCGTCGGAGACCGTGCGATGCAGGACGTCCTCGAGGAGCTGGCCCAGCAGCTCCCGTCGGCCGTTGAGCACGGCCTGGTGACGGGCCACCTCCAGTCCGAGGATGCTGGTGGCGAACGACAGCACGTCCTGCCGGGCCGTGCCCAGCCGGGTGCGCAGCCACGCGACCGGCACGCCGTCCACCACGATCGGCACGGACGTCCCCCCGTCGTCCGCCGCCTCCTCGTCCGCGCCGGCCTCCGGCCACGCGGACGAGGAGGGGTGGCGCGCCAGCACGCGCCCACCCTGCTCGACCACGGCCACCGGCCCCGCCCCCAGCTCGCGGTGCAGCCGCCGCAGCAGCCCGCGAAGACCGTGACCGGACAGCAGCTCTCGGACCAGCTGGTCCTGGAGGACGACGGCCGATCGCACCGTGTCGTAGCGCTCCGCGAAGATCCGGTCGGCCACCCACCGGCTGATCTGCGCGAACGGCACCTCCACCGGTGAACCCAGGAGGGCCAGACCGACCCGCTCGGCGGTCTCGACGACGACGGGCGGCACCTCCTGGTGCACCAGGCCGGTACCGAAGCACACCGCGGCCACCGGAAGCTCCGCCAGCCGGCCGAGCAGCCGGATCCACTCGGCGTCGTCCCGGTCCAGCATGCCCGTCGTCATCACCAGTTCGTCACCGCGCAGGAACGGCGTCGGATCCGGGAGTTCCGTTGTGGACACCCAGCCGATCCGCCGGTCCTCGTCGTGGCAGTGGCTGCTCAGCGCGCGAAGCCGCAGGGCGGGTTCGGCGAGGAGGTCGGGAACCGAGACGGGCACACGACGATTGTGCAACAGCACAAAACCGCCTGTGAAAGCCGGGCCACGCCGACTCGTACGAGATCGGTCCCCGGATCTCCGGTGCGCCCCGCCGGCGGGGCGCCGGCCGCCGTTCAGGGCATGGCGGGCCTCGGCAGTTCGCGCGGCCACTGGCCTACGGAGCGCAGTAGTTCGATGAACGCGCGCTCCGCCGGGGACAGCAGACGGTCCCTGCGACGGACGAGGTTGACGGGCCGGGAGCGCGGGGCCGGGTCGACCGGCAGGACGGTCAGGGTCCCGGCGCGTACGTCGTCCACCACGGCGTGCTCGGAGATGAGGGCGAGTCCGAGGCCCGCCGCCACGCACTGCTTGACCGCCTCGGGGCCCCAGGCCTCACCCCGTGACACCTCGGTCAACTCCCATTCCGCGAGCGCCTGTTCCTGGAGTTCACGGGTCTGCGAGCCCGGCTCGCGCAGCAGGATGCGACAGCCCTTCAGGTCCCCTGGGCTCACCTGGTCCCGCGCCGCCAGCGGATGCCCCGGCGCCGCGATCAGCACCAGGCGCTCGCCGAGCACCGTCTCCGGCACCAGCCGGGACTCCGCCGGAACGCCCGCGACCACGGCGACGCCTATGTCCCCGGCCAACAGCCGCTCCAGCACCGCCTCGTTGTTGCCCACGAAGATGTCGCACTCGATGCCCGGATGCCGCTCCTGGAACCGGGCCAGGAGCGACGGCAGCAGATACGTGCCGACGGTCGTCGAGCCACCGACCAGCAGCCGTCCCGACACCAGACCGCTCACCTGCTGCACCGCCGCGACGGCCTCCTCGGCCAGCAGGAACACCCGCTTGCCGTACTCGGCCAGTATCTCGCCCTCGGCGGTCGGCCGCGCCCGGGATCCCGAGCGGTCGATCAGCGTGACCTTGAGGGACTGCTCCAGCCGGCGCACCTGGTTGGAGACCGACGGCTGGCTCATGTAGAGACGGTGCGCCGCCGCCGAGAAGCCCTGGTGCTCCACGACCTGCATGAAGATCCACAATCGGTGGAGGTTGAGTTCCACACGCCTCCCTCAGGCCGTCGCCGATCGCCCGAGCCGCCGACTCTAGCGCCAGAACGCCCTGGTGGGGAGGGTGCGAGACGCGGTGGGAGCACCGTCCGCGGCTATGACCGTCATAGCGAATCCGGTGGTTCTGCCCGTCCCCGGCGCGGTGCTACCCATGAAACAGCGGGAGGGCCGACACGACGGCCCTCCCGGCTCCTTCGACCTTCAGAGGTGGATCCGCACATGACCGAACCGCTGACAGTGAACGGACGCCGCTACCACCGGCCCCGCCGGCCCGTCGTCGTGGTGTGCATCGACGGCAGCGAGGACGCCTACCACGAGCGGGCCATCGCCGACGGCCGCATGCCCTTCCTGGAACGCATGCTCCATGCGGGCAGCGACCTGCGCGCCGACTGCACGATGCCGTCCTTCACCAATCCGAACAACCTGTCCATCGCCACGGGGGTGCCGCCCTCCGTCCACGGCATCTGCGGCAACTACTTCTACGACACCGCCGCCGGCACCGAGGTCATGATGAACGACCCCGAACTGCTGCGCGCCCCGACCCTGTTCGCCGCCTTCTCGCAGCAGGGGTCCAAGGTCGCCGTCATCACCGCCAAGGACAAGCTGCGCCGGCTCCTCGGCAACGGTCTCGTCGACGGCATCTGCTTCTCCGCCGAGAAGGCCGACCAGGCCACGGAGGAGGAGAACGGCATCGGCAAGGTCCTCGCCCGGACCGGCATGGAACTGCCGTCCGTCTACAGCGCCGAGCTCAGCGAACTGGTCATGGCCGCCGGGGCCGACATCCTCGACAAGGACCGCCCCGACCTCATGTACCTGTCGCTCACCGACTACATCCAGCACAAGCACGCCCCCGGATCGCCCGTCGCCAACGACTTCTACGCCATGCTCGACCATTACTTCGAGCGTGTCGACGCGCTCGGAGCGGTACTCGTCGTCACCGCCGACCACGGCATGAACGCCAAGGCCGACCGCGACGGGAACGCCCGGGTCGTCCACCTCCAGGACGTCCTCGACGCCCAGCTGGAGCGCGGCTCCGCACGGGTCGTGCTGCCGATCACCGACCCGTACACCGTGCACCACGGCGCACTGGGCTCGTACGCCACCGTCCATCTTCCCGAGCACGCCGACAGCGGCACCGTCACCGCCCGTCTCCGGGCCCTGGAGGGCGTGGACACGGTGCTGACCCGCGACGAGGCGGCCGCCCGCTTCGAGCTGCCCGGCGACCGCATCGGCGACCTCGTCGTCATCGCGGAACGCAACACCGTGCTCGGTACGACGCCCGCCCGGCACGACATCTCCGGTTTCACCGAGCCGCTGCGCTCGCACGGGGGGGGCTGTCCGAGCAGAAGGTGCCGTTCCTCGCGAACGCGCCCGTACCCGGTCTGCCCGACGGACACCGCCTGCGCAACTTCGACGCGTTCTGGGTCGGCACGGCGATCGCGGCAGGTGAGTCGCTCTCCGCCTGACCCGTCCAGCACACCCGTCGGCGACCGGCCCCGGCCGCCGGGGCCGGCACGCCGAGCCCCGAGTACGAGCGTCCGGGGCCTTGCCATGCCCGCTGCCGCCCCCCACGCCAGCCCATCCGCCCCAGACGAGGGACAGGACACCGCCATGGCCGACCTCGCACCACCGCAACCGCACCGAACTCCCCTGACCGGCCCGGCGCAGGCCGGCGCCGTCCGCTGGCGACGGCGGATCTTCGCCGTGACCTGGCTCGCCTACGCAGGGTTCTACTTCGTACGCCAGGCCTTCTCCGTCGCCAAGCTCGGCATCCTCGACGACCCGGCCGTCAACACCGTCCTCACCGAACATGCCCTCGGCGTCATCGACGCGGTGTATCTCGCCGCCTACGCGGCCGGGCAGTTCCTGTGGGGCATGTGGGCCGACCGCTTCGGTCCCCGGGTGGTCGTCATCGGCGGCATGATCGGTGCCATCGCCGCGGCCTGCGTGATGGGCCTCAGCAGCGCTCTGCTGGTCTTCGGCGGCGCGATGGTCGTCCAGGGCCTCGCCCAGTCGGCCGGCTGGGCGCCGCTGTGCAAGAACATGGGCAGCTTCTTCCCCGTGCGGCAGCGCGGCCGGGCTCTCGGGCTGTGGAGCACCAACTACGCGTTCGGGGGCCTGGCCGCGCCCCCGTTCCTCGGCTGGATCGCGTACTCCCTCTTCGACAGCTGGCGGGCCGCGTTCTTCTCGGGCGCGGCGACGCTCGGCGCCGTACTGCTGCTGTTCGCGGCGTTCCAGAAGAACTCTCCGCGGGACGCGGGCATCGTCGAGGACGACGCGCCGACCGGGGAGCCCGCGCGGGGCGGGCGCCCTGCACCGGCCATGGAGACGGGTGAGCGGCGCCACGGGATCGCCCTCTACCGCGAGACGCTGCGCGACCGCATGGTGCTGACCCTCGGCGCCACCTACTTCCTGCTCAAGCCCGCCCGTTACGCGATCCTGCTGTGGGGTCCCGTACTCGTCAGCCGGCGGCTGCCCGACATCGACAAGGTCGGTGCCGTCCTCGTCCCGATCGCGTTCGGCGCGGCGGGAGTTCTCGCTCCCATCGGCGTCGGCTGGGTCTCCGACGCTGGTCAGTCCCGACTCGGCCGGGTCCCATTGTCCGTCGACGAAGTTGCGCCGAAGGTGCTGTGACTGTGCCATGCCCTCCCCTTCGCTGGACCACCCGGCCGTGCTGCCGGACGTGGTCAGGCTCGCCGAAGGGCCGGGCCGTCACAATGCGCGATTGCCGAATGGGGCCGATAGCCGCGGCCTATCGCGTCCCGCCGCTGGTCAGTTGTCAGCCGGCCGGCGTCGTCCGGCTGTCGGGCAGTGGTGACGCCGTGGGGTCCGTGAGGGCGTCGAGCAGCCGGTCCACGGGCAGGGCCGGCAGTGTGCGGCCGCCGAAGCCCGTGGTCGTGGTCGCGGCCAGCAGGGAGTTGAGCACCGCCTCCTCGACGGCGTCGAGGACGGCTTCGAACAGGGGCCCCAGTTCGGCGTCCGCCACGGCGGCGCCCGCCGCCGGTCGCGTACTGAAGGCGATGGCGTAGTCGCCGCTGCCGTGGCCGTAGGCCGCGCCCGTGCGGGCCAGGGCGAACACGGCCCGCCGCGCGACGCGGGTGAGCTGCCGCGCGTCGACGGGGGCGTCCGTGGCCACCACGATCATGCAGGAGCCGGTCTCCGCGACCGGCGCCGGGTCGCCGGCCAGGCCCAGGGACCGCGGGGTGACGCAGCGGCCGAGCACCCGCAGCGTGCCGCCGAAGTTCGCCTGCGCCAGGACCCCGGCCGTGTACCGCCGGCCTCCCAGTCCGGGTGTGCGCGAGGCGGTTCCGATGCCGGCCTTGAACCCCAGGGCGCCGGTGCCGGTTCCCGCGCCGACGCAGCCCTCGGCCACCGGACCGCCGGACGCCCCGTCGAGCGCGGCGCGGACGTGCTCCTCGTGCACCGGCCGCGCGCGGATGTCGGACAGGAAGCCGTCGTTGCACTCGCCCACGACCGGGTTGAGGCTCTGCACCTCACCGCATCCGGGCCGTTCGAGCATCCACCCGACCAGGGCGTCGGCGACCCGGAACGCCGACAGGGTGGAGGTGAGCAGCACCGGTGTCTCCAGCGTGCCGAGTTCGGTGAGCTGGGTGGTGCCGATGAGCTTGCCGTAGCCGTTGCCGGTGAACACCCCCGCGGGCAGCGGCGATCGGGGGCCGACCGCGCCGGGCACGACGGCGGTCACTCCGCTGTGCACGTCAGGGGGACGCCGGACGGTGGCGTGCCCGACCCGGACGCCCGGCACATCGGTGATCGCGTTGAGGGGACCGGTGTCGCCCCGCCCGACGACGATACCGAGGTCACGGGCCCGGCGCCGGGTGCCCTGTGCCGACTGGACGTGAGCCATGGGTTCCTCCATACGACCGGACGCTACGCGTCGCACCCGGCGTGCGGGCGGCCGGGTCCGCCCACGGCGGCAGGGGCACGGCTCAGTCGCCGCGGAGCACGCGTGTTTCGGCGGCCGGCAGCCCCTTCGTCCACCAGTGGCCGTAGCGCCGGTAGACCGTGTCCTCGCGGTCGGCGAGGAACAGGCGGAGCGATCCGGCCTCCGCGGCCAGTTCCCGCCAGACGTGCTCCGGAAGCGGGTGGAAGGCGGTGGCCTCGATCCCTCCGTCGACGGGTCGCCAGACGCCGGCGACGTAGCCGTCGACCAGCAGGGTGGGCAGCACGTCGCCGTTGACGCGCGTCACGAGCTTGCGGTACGCGGGTGGGATGACGCGGCTGCGGTCGGCGTAGGCCAGCAGGATGCTGTCCCACATCGCCATCAGCCTGGGCGGGGCCGGGGTGTCCTCGTCCGGCCGCGGCGCGCCGGGGATGTCGTACAGCACCGTGCCGTCGGGGCCTTCCAGTTGCTCCAGTCCGGTGGCCGGCCCCTGCACCGCCGCCTTCACCCTGGCGCGCCGGACCAGCGCGAACTGCGCCATGTCCGCCACCGACGCCGGGCCGAAGCCCTCCAGGTAACGGCGTATCAGAGTGCGCAGGCCCTTGACGGCGGCGTCCGGATCCGTCAGCTCCGGCGGTGTGCCGGCGGCGACGTACGACTGCTGGGTGCCGAACGACCAGGGTCCTCCGGTGGGCGCGTGCCACAGCGGCGCGTACTGCCGCAGCATCCGCCAGGCCGCCGGTTCCACCGGTGCGCCCAGGAACTCCTCGAGCCGGCCCCGTACCTCGGCGGCGGACCGCGGCCGGCCGGCGTACTCCAGCAGTCCCGGGACCAGCGCGTCGGCGTCGGCGGCGGTGAGCCCGGACGCCGTGAAACGGGGGTCGCCGAGCCTGGAGGCGCGCAGTGTCGGCTCCATGGCCTCGCGGAACGCCCGGTAGTCCGTCGCGTGGACCATGTGCAATGTGATCCGCATCAGTGTCGACCTGACGGCCCGGTGGCCGGTCAGGGCGGCGTCGAGGCCGGCCGGGTCGAAGCCGGGGAGCCGGTTCCACAGCGCCAGGTACGGCGAGGCGGGCTGCTGTGCCTGAAGAGCGACCACGCGCCGCACCGCTTCGACGGCGGTGAGCGGCTCCCGGTGGAGCAACAACTGCCGGGCGAGTGTGGAGCGGTTGAGGGCGCGTGCGGTCATCATCCGGCCATCATGCCGAGCTTTTCCGCCGGTCGTGCGGGAAACCCCCGCCCCAGGGTCCCCCGCACTCCGGCTGGGGGGGAGGGTCAGACCCTGGCCTCCTCCCCGACCTCGGCGCTTGGGGCCGCGGTCGCTTTCGGTGCCCGGCGTCCGGGCATCCACCAGTTGGCGTTGCCGCACAGTTCCATCACCGCGGGGACGAGGATCATCCGGATGATGGTGGCGTCGACGAACACGGCGACGGCCATGCCCAGGCCGATCTGCTTGACCGAGACGTCGGAGCCGAGCAGGGCGGTCGTGAAGATGGCGATCATGATGGCTGCAGCGGCCGTGATGACCTTGGCGGTCCGTGCCAGCCCGCGGGTGACGGCCGCGCGGGTGTCGCCGGTGCGCTCGTACTCCTCACGGACCCGCGAGATCAGGAAGACCTCGTAGTCCATCGACAGGCCGAACAGGAGCGGGAACATCATCATCGGCACCCAGGTCGTGACCGGCATGTCGGTGGGGAAACCGAGGAGCGAGCCCAGCCATCCCCACTGCACGACCGCGACCAGCACGCCGTAGGCGGCGGCGATCGACAGCAGGTTCATCACTGCGGCCTGCAGGGCGATCGTTACCGACCGGACCAGCACGATCAGCAGCAGCAGGGACATCACGATGACGACCCCGATCATCAGGGGCAGGCGCGAACTGGTGTCCTCGGCGAAGTCGATCGCGCCGGCGTTCGGGCCGCCCACATGGACCTGGGCGCCGCCGGGTGCCTTGGGCAGCACGTCGTCGCGGAGCCTGTGCACCAGGTCCGCGGTCGCCTCGTCCTGGTATCCGGTCCTGGGGAAGGCCATGAAGGTGGCGGCCCGCCCGTCCTTGCTGATCCGGGGCTCCGTGGCGTAGGCGATGCCCTCGGTCCGCCTGACCGCCTCGACGACGGGACGCAGATCGGCGTCCTGGGAACGGACCTCGGTGGCGAGGATCAGGGGTGCGCCGTAGCCGGGGCCGAAGCCCTCGGAGAGGATCCTGTACGAGGTGTAGCTGCTCCTGTCGTGGGGCTGGACACTGGCGTCGGGCAGGCTCAGCCGCATCGACAGCGCGGGGGCGGCCAGCACCAGCAGGCCCGCGAGGGCCAGAACCGCGGCGGTCAGCGGCTTGCGCTGCACCACGCCGGCCCAGCGTTCGGCGAGGTTGCGCCGTTCCCGGGACGGGACGCCGCCGGCTCCGTACCGGCGGGACGTACGGCGGGGCAGGCGCAGCGAGTTGATCCGGTGTCCGGTGAAGCCCAGGAACGCCGGCAGCAGGGTCACCGCGGCGATCATCGTCACCAGGACGGTCACCGACGCGCCGATGGCGACGCCGGTCATCATCTTCTGGCCCATGGCGATCAGGCCCAGCAGCGCGATCAGGACCGTCGTTCCGGCGAACAGCACCGCGTGCCCCGCGGTGGTGATCGCGGTGACCGTGGCGCTCTCGGGGTCGTCGCCGTCCTTCAAGCCGTCCTTGTAGCGGGTCAGGATGAACAGGGCGTAGTCGATGCCGACGCCGAGCCCGATCAACGCGGCGACGAGCACGGTGAAGTCCGGCGAGGGGACCAGGTGCCCCACGAGTTTCATCAGGGCGATGCCGCCGAGGACCGCCATCAGTCCGGTCACGATCGGCAGGCCCATCGCCACCAGTGACCCGAAGGAGATGAACAGGATCACCGCCGCCGCGAGGACGCCCACGCTCTCGGACGAACCCTGCGGGGGTGTCTCGGCCTTCTCCGCCCTGTCCCCGCCCAGCCCCAGCGTCACACCGTCGCCCGAGGCCTTCTTGACCGCGTCCACCAGGGGCTTGACCTCGGTCTTCTTCACATCCTTGGCGGTCAGCGGGATGGTCGTGCGGGCGATGTGGCGATCCTTCGTCACCAGGTCCTCGTCCTCGTACGGCGAGGCCACCGGTCCGGTGAGGGGCGAGGCGGACAGATCGGCGATGACCTTCTCGATCGTGCGCCGGGCGGCGGGGTCGTCGATCCCCTTGTCCGCCTTGATCGCGAGAGTCAGCGTGTCCCCCTGCTGCTCGGGGAAGTGCTTCTCGATCAGGACCTGCGCCTTGGCGGACCCGGAGTCTCCCCCGGAGTAGTCGTTGTCGGAGGGGGCGCCGTAGCCGAAGCCGGCGAGCGCCACGGCGGCCACGCCGGCGATCCAGGCCAGGAGCACCAGGCGGCGCCGCCGGTAGCAGAACCGGGCCAGTGCCGCGAGGGCTCCTTCCGTACGGGGGGTGTCGGTTGCCGTCATCTTCTCCTCCTGCGACCGCGACTGGACATCGCCCGATGATGTCCGCCGGACCCGCCTTGGAACGTCCCGCAGGCGCGGGCACTTTGGGCTGCCGCGGACGGCGCACGCGGCCGCGGCGGATACCGCGGGCGCCGCCCCCGTACCGCGGGCGCGGTACAAGGGCACTCGTCCACGAGCGTGACCCGCCCGCGGCGGCATCCCGCTAGGGTGCGCCCATGGACAGAGGACGGTTCGGTGTCCCGGCCGGTGTCGGAGACTGGGTGATCGCCGTCGGCGTGGCGGGGGCGCTGCTGGCCACCGGGCTGTCCGGGCGGCACTCCGCCGACGATCTCGGCCTGCTCGGCTACGCGCTGCTGGTGGCCGGCGGCCTGGCGCTGGCCGCACGCCGCCGGGCCCCGCTGCCCGTGCTGGCCGTCACCGGACTGTGCGCGGTGGGTTATCAGGCGGTCGGTTTCGATGTGCCCGCCGTCGCCTACCTGTTCGCGGTGTACGCCGCCATGCGGGCGGGGCACCGCACCGTCACGGTGGTGGCGAGCGTGGCGATGCTGGCCACCCTCCCCCTCGCGGCCCTGGCCTCCCTGCACGACACGGGTGAGGCGTTCGCGCAGGCCCGCGGCGCTCTCGAGGTGGCCTGGCTGATCGCGGCCGGCGCGGCGGGCGAGGCGCTGCGGCAGGCCGAGCAGCGGGCGGACGAGGCCGAACGCACCCGGGAGGAGACCGCGCGGCGCCGCGCCGACGAGGAACGGCTGCACATCGCACGGGAGTTGCACGACTCGCTCACTCACCAGATCTCGATCATCAAGGTGCAGGCCGAGGTCGCCGTCCATGTGGCCCGCAGGCGCGGCGAACAGGTGCCGGCGGCCCTGCTGGCGATCCAGGAGGCCGGACGTGAGGCGAGCCGGGAGCTGCGCGCGACCCTGGAGGCCCTGCGCGACGACGACACGGCCCCGCCGCGCGGCCTCGACCACGTCCCGGAGCTGGTGGAACGGGCCCGGGCCATCGGCCTGGACGCGACGCTGACGATCGAGGGGCAACCGCACGACGTGCCCGCCGCGGTGGACCGGACCGTCTACCGGATCGTTCAGGAGTCGCTGACCAACATCGCCCGGCATGCCGCCGCGGACACGGCGTCGGTCCGGATCGACTGCCGTCCGGACGCGCTCACGATACGCGTCGACGACGACGGCAGGGCCACGCCGGGCGCCACCCCGATGCCCGGCGTCGGACTGCTCGGGATGCGTGAGCGCGTCACCGCCCTCGGGGGCCGGCTGCGGGCGGAGCCGCGCGTCGAGGGAGGCTTCACCGTCCAGGCCGAACTCCCCGTGGAGCAGGCGTCGTGATCCGCGTCCTGCTGGTCGACGACCAGCCGCTCCTGCGCAGCGGATTCCGCGCGCTCCTCGACATGGAGAACGACATCGAGGTGGTGGCCGAGGCCGGCGACGGGAGGGAGGGCCTGGCCCTGGTCGAGGAGCACCTGCCCGACATCGCGCTCATCGACATCCGGATGCCGGTCCTCGACGGCATCGAGGTGACCCGGCGCATCGCCGCGGACCCGGCGCTGTCCGGGGTGCATGTCGTCATCCTGACCAACTACGGTCTGGACGAGTACGTCTTCGACGCGCTGCGCGCCGGCGCGGCCGGATTCCTCGTCAAGGACATCGTGCCGGAGGACTTCCTGCACGCCGTGCGCGTCGCCGCGCGGGGCGACGCCCTGCTCGCGCCGTCGATCACCCGCAAGCTGATCAGCCGGTTCGTCACCCAGCCGCTCGACACAGGAGCCGGCCCGGGGCTGAAGGAGCTGACCAACCGCGAACGCGAGGCCGTCGCCCTGGTCGCGCAGGGACTGTCCAACGACCAGATCGCCGACCGCATGGTGATCAGCCCGATGACCGCGAAGACCCACGTCAACCGGGCCATGGTCAAGCTCCGGGTCCGAGACCGCGCCCAACTCGTGGTCCTCGCCTACGAGTCCGGCCTGGTGACCCCCCGAAGCCGCTGACCGCGCCCGGCGGGCCGCGTACCGGTCGGCACGCCGCGGCAGAGGTGAGGGCCGGGTGTGCCTGACGGCCCCGTCCGACCGGTGCTCCCAGCCTGGGAACTCCCCGGGGACAGGAGCACTGATGACGGCCACTCGGGTTCACCGACGGCAGTGGGAGGCCATCGAGCGGTACGACTGGGAGCTGATGAGGTCCCTGTACCACCCCGAGTACGTCTACACGGACAACACCGGGACGCGGTACGCCGAAACCGACACTCCGGTCGCCGTGATGCGCCACCTGCACACCGCGTTCCCCGATGTGGAACTCGAGCGCTGCGAGCCCGTCGCCGCTGCGGTCCACGCCCGCGCGGATCGCGCCCTCGAATCCCCGATGCGCCGCGCCGCCGTCACCGCTCACCTCCGTGTGCCATGACCGCGTCCGTGCGCGCCGGCGGCTCGCCCGTGCGCGTCACGACGACGTCCGTGCGCGCTGGGGGCTCATCCGTGTCCGTCAGGACCGCGTCCGTGTCCCGGGGGCACGACTGCCCGCCCGCCTGGACGGCGTCCCTGGCCGTCGGGAACCGTAGAGTGAAGCGCAGCCCCAGCGAGGCGGCGAGCTCGGTCGACTCGCCGTGCACCGGCCGGCTCCAGCGGTACGCCGTGCTCGCGGTTGCGGCGGGCCCGCTCGGCCTCCGGCCAGCCGGGGTAGCGGACCGGGGCGTTCGCGTCGAACGGCGGGCAGGCGAGCACGCTGCCGAACAGCCGTTCCGCGTCGCGGACCACGGCGTCCGCCCCCCGCAGCAGCGCGGGCGCGACGGCCACCCTCCGCGCCCGTGGCCGTGTCGGTGCCCGGCGGGCCGCCGTCGGCGAAGCGCCGGCAGGCGTCGAGCAGGAACCGGGCGAACGCGCTGTGCATCGTGCACCGGGCCGCCGCAGGCCCCGGAGGCCGACAGGCCACGCGCCTCCGACCGGGCGATCATGGTCACTCCGCGCAGTGAAAACCGCGTGCCCCCGGAACCGGCCGTCCCGGCGGCGAACCCGGGCCGCACGGCGGGGATGCCGGAGCGCGGCCATGGACAGGGCCCACACGGAGAGCGAGATGACTGTCGCTCAATGTGATCTTCTGTGTGTCGTCGGGCAACGGGCCCGAGATGTCCAAGGAGATTTCATGCACGAATCCGCTGTCGGCAAACGCTTCGCCACCGCCTTCGCCGCCGCGTCCCCCGCGGGCTTCCTCGGCCTGGCCGGCTCGGGGTCGGCCCGGGCGGCGAGCGCGACGGCCGTGCCCGCCCCACTGAGCTTCACCATCGACTACTCCAAGACGTCGATTCCTCAGGTCCCCACGCTCGGTGCGGGCTTCGCGGGCAACGGTCCGGTGCACGACGCCTCCGGCGCCCAGATCGGCAAGGTGTACGACGCGTGCACCGTGGACGGCGTCGAGAACGTCACCACCGCCCACGCCCTGTGCAACGCGTACGTCATCTTCGACAACGGTGACGAGCTCGACCTGAGCACCCAGGCGAAGATCGACCTCAACCCGCTGCACTACCCGTACACGATCAAGGCCGTGGTGCAGGGCGGCACCGGCGCCTACAGCGGCGCGCAGGGCGAAGCGACGGTCACTGCTCAAAAGCCCGGTGTCTACAAGGTCGACGTCCAGTTCAAGTGACGTTCTGATCCGACCGCGGGGAGCCGCTGGAACGGTCGGTGGCTCCCTCAGTTCCGAGAGGTGAATCCCATGCGTCGTACCGCGCTCACCGCCGCGCTGGCCGCCGGAGTCGTCTTCGCCGGCGCCGGACCGGCGTTCGCGCAGAACGCCCCCGGCACCGTCCGTGACGTCCCGAACACCAATCAGGTCGTCGTGTTCAGCAACGAGTTGCTCCCGCTGGAGGCGTACCAGGACCCGCACGGCTGCCATCGGCTGCCCACGCTCTCGCACGTCCTGAACAACGAGACCTCGCGGACCGTCCATCTGCACGCGGACGCGTACTGCATGACCCCGGACGTCCCGATCCTCCCCGGACACGGCATGCACACCACGCAGTTGTCCGGCAGCTTCTCCTCCTGACACGGCCGACGGCGGACAGGGCGGGGGTCACCCCGGCCTCCTCCGCGTGCCCGGTCCCGCACGCACCCGATGGCACGCCGACTCGCCGCGGTCGTCACGCTGGTCACGGTCAACCTCCTGAGCGCCGGCCCCGCCTGAGCCGCAAGGGCGGCGCGAGAACCCGAGCCGGCGTCCCCGCGCTCCGCGAGGAGGCCCGCCCGATCCGCCGCGCCACGCCTCACCTTCCATCAGCTCCCGTGCGCCCAAAGGGATTCCTCGGAGGTCACCCATGAAACTCCCCGCCCCCGGACCGTTCTTCGACGTCCTGGCCGACCGCGGCACCGGAACGACGGTCCATCTCAGCCGGCCGCTGGACATCGCGGCCGACGACCGGACGACGTACGACATCCCGGACCTGGCCCACCTGGTGAGCCAGGCCGCGGGCTGGCTGCAGGGGCTGGGCGTGGCGCCGGGCGACCGGGTCGCCGTGATCAAACCCAACCACTGGGACTACGTCCTGCTCGCCTGTGCCGCCGCCCGCATCGGCGCGGTGCCCGCGCTGATCTCCGACCGCCTCCCGGCGGAAACGCTCCAGGTGCTGCTCAAGCGCCTCGACGCCACCGCCCTGGTCACCACCTCGGCCACACTGGCGGCCGCGCGCGGCGCGGAGACCGACCTCACGGCCTTCACCCGCCGCACCCTGACCCTGGACGCCCCCGCACCCGGCGCGATCCCGCTCGCGGACGTGCGCGGCCACCGGACGCCGGCGCCCCGCCCCCGCCCGGACGACCTGACCCTGGCCATCATGCACACCTCGGGAACCACCGGGATCCCCAAGCTGGTCCGGCACTCCGCCAGAACCCTGATCCACCGGATCGCCGCGGCCGAGGTACGGCGCCTGCCCCTGGTGTCCACCCGGCGCGACGACACCGTCGCCCAGGCGGCTTCGTACGCGCACGGGCGGGGCCTCGCCTGGACGATCAGCGTGTTCTGGCTCGGCCCGCGCGCGGCGTTGATCCTGGACGGCTACGACCCCCGGCTCGCCGAACCCGTCCTGCGCGCCCATCCGCCGACCGTGCTGGAGGCCGCGCCCGCGGCCTTCGTGCGCTGGCAGCCGCTGGCGACGTCGCCGGACAACCCCTTCCACGACGTCCGGCTCTACATCAACACCTTCGACGCCGTCCACCCGCCCACGGTACGGACGTTCCTGACCGCGACCCGGCGCCGGCTGCCGCTGTGGGTGCAGGTCTGGGGGCAGTCCGAGACCGGGCCGCTCACCTTCCGCTGCCTGACGCGCAGGTCGGTACGCACGACCGGGGAGCGCCACCCCACCACCCGCGACCTGGGGCGGACCGTGCCCGGCAGGGCCGGACTGCGCGTGGTGGACCCGGCGACCCTCCAGCCGGTGGGGCGTGGCAGGCCCGGCCTGGTGCAGGCCCGCACCCGAACGCTGTGCGCCGGATACGTCAGCGAACCGGAGCGGATGCGCGCCAAGTTGTCCGGGCCCTGGTTCACCACCGGGGACCTCGGGGTCATCGCCCGCTCCGGCCGGCTGCTGCTGCTCGACCGCGAGGTGGACACGATCCCCGACGGCAGCTGCGTCGAGATCGAGGACGTGATCCACGACCGGCTGCCCGAGGTCGTCGAGGCGGTGGTGCTCGGCCGCGCGAGCGGACTGCCGCAGCCGGTGCTGGTGACCCGGGACGGCACGCTGGACGTGGGCGCGTGGCGGCAGGCCGTGACCGACCTCCCGCCGCTCGGCGAGCCGACGGTGCTGCCCCTGGACCAGCTCCCGCTCACCGCGACGGGCCAGGTCCGGCGGCAGGAACTGCGCGACCGGCTGTTCGACGGTGCGCCGCCCTACGGCACCGGGCGGTGGACCTGAGCCGCACCCGGCCGTGCGCGCGCCGCAGGACATCCGCACGCGCACGTGCACCCGTTCCGTATGACACCTCGACAAGCAAGGGACCTGCGATGGCCGAGACAGACGTCGACATCGCCGTGGTGGGAGCCGGGATCTCCGGTCTGGCCTGCGCCTTCCAACTGGCCCGAGCCGACCGGTCCGTGCGGGTGCTCGAGGCGGACGGCAGGGTGGGCGGACGGATGGCCAGCCGCCGCCACAACGGCTACGTCCTCGACGAGGGAGCCGAACACATCGCGGTCCGGGGCTACGACAGCACCTGGCGGCTGCTGCGGGCGACCGGACTGGACCAGGACGCCATCGTCCCCGTGGGAGGCCGGATCGCCGTGTGTCGCGACGGCCGCGCCCACCCCGGCCCCGGCCATCCGGCTGGGCTGGTGACCGGCGCCGACATGTCGTGGCGCGGCCGGCTGGCCTGGCTGCGGTTCACCGGCGCGCTGCTGAGACGACGGGGCTGCGACCAGGACCACCCCCGGCGCGCGCTGAGGTCTCATGGTCTGGTGGTCAGGACGACGCTGTTGGCCGCCTTGTCGTGCAGGCACTGCTGGAACGGCTTGTCCCACAGGCACCACAGTACGTCGACCAGACCCAGGAACGGCACGAATCCCATCAGGAAGCTGGTGAACCAGCGCAGCCACGCGCGCCCGAAGGAGAGGTGTCTCCCGTCGTCGAGCCGGGCGACACGCAATCCGCAGATCCGCTTGCCGTAGGTGGCGCCGGACTTCCAGTGCATGACGGGTTCGTAGCAGAGCAGGACCACACCGATCCCGGAGTATCCGATCACCCCGGCCACCATGCCGATGTTGTCGTTGTCCACCGTCAGGTTCTGGATCAGGACGACCAGACCGGCCACGAGCAGCAGCGCCAGCAGCATGAACACCGCGTCCAGAAAACGGGCGGCGAGCCGCGCGCCCTGGTTACCGAGGGCCCCGGGAGGCGGGCCCACCGGAGCGGGCGCGACAGGCGGCGGATACGTCGGCTGCCAGTATCCGTAGGGCTGTTGCTGCGGGGACTGGTACATGCTCATGCGCGGTCCTGGGTCGTCGGAAGGTGGGTGAGCGGCTGCGGCCGTGACACGAGCCGTCCGCGATCCGCGGGGCAGCCGGAGCGGGCCACAGTCACTGGAGCGTCGCGGAGTCCTGTCCGTACGTCAACGCCTCGGGCGATCTTGCCAGTTGTCCGTGGCGCACGTCCTTTCCCCGCGTGTCCGGCTGTGGAACTGACGGGGTATTGACTCCCCTACGCCCATTAGCTTTTCTTAATGGCATGAGGGGGGATCGGCGACTGCGCCGGCGCGACGACACAGTGCGGGAGATCCTCGACACCGCGCTCGAGGTGATGGCGGAAGAAGGCGTGGCCGCGCTGAGCTTGGCCGAGGTGGCCCGGCGGATGGGGATGCGGCCGCCCTCGCTCTACCAGTACTTCCCGTCCAAGACGGCCGTCTACGACGCCCTGTTCGCGCGAGGGATGCGGGAGACGGTCGGCGTCCTGGAGCCGTACCGGGCCATGCTGTCCCGGGATCCGCGCGGTGCCCTCCTGGAGGGCCAGCAGGCCACCGTCGCCTGGGCGATGGCCCATCCGGTGCTGGCACAACTGCTGTACTGGCGGCCCGTGCCCGGATTCGAACCGACCCCGCAGGCCTTCGAACCCGCGGTGCGGCAACTGGAACTCCTGCGGGCCGCCCTCCGGGCCGCGGTGCGCGCCGGGCAGCTGACGCCCGCCGCCGCCGAGGAGGACGGGGTGGCCCTCTACACGGCGCTGATAGCCGGCGTGATCAGCCAGCAGCTCGCCAACGAGCCGTCCGCACGGGTCACCGAGGGCCGCTTCACCCGGCTCACCCGGACGGCGGTCGACATGTTCTTCCACTTCTACGCCCCGGAGGAGGGCGAGTGCGATGACTCAGACCTACGGGGAGGCCGCACGCCTGCCGCAGACCAGCCGTGACCAGTCGGCCGTGGTCGCCGGGGCAGAAGGCCGGGCCGCCATGGACGTCCTCGAAAAGCTCGGCGACGACGACTGGCACCGTCCCACCGACTGCGTGGAATGGGACGTGCGCACCCTGGTCTCCCACCTCGTCGCCCAGTGCGAGGACAACATCTCCCTGGCCACCATGTTGCGCAGGGAGATCACGGGCAGGCGGCGCCACCCGGGCATGGGCCCGGTCGACGCCCACATGGCGGCGCAGGTCGCCGACCACGTCACCGCGCCCGGACCGGAGTTGGCCGAGCGGTTCGCGCAGCTGTGGCCCCGCGCCGTACGGGCGCGCCTACGCCGCCCGGGGCTGATGCGGCGCGCCAGGATCGACAGCGGTATGCCCGGAGCACCCCGGATGTCCGTCGGCCACCTGCTCGACACCATCTACGACCGCGACCTGTGGATGCACCGCGTCGATCTGGCACGGGCCACGGGACAGTCCCTCGTGGTGGGAGAGCACGACCGGCTCATCGTCGAGCAGGTGATCCGCGACCTGGCCCTGACCTGGTCCGGGGCGCCCATCGGGCTGGAGCTCACCGGACCCGCCGGGGGCACGTGGCTGATCGGCTCGGGCGAGCCTGCGTCGGTCGTCCGGGCGGACGCCGTCGCTTATCTGCGCGCCCTGGCCGGACGCGATCCGGACGTACCGCTGGAACTGGTCTCCGGAGCCGATACGGCCCTGGCGGCCGCCCGCCGGGCCCGGGTCGTCTTCTGATCGCTCGTCGGGCGCCAGGGTACGGGCCCGGCCAGGAGGGTGGCGCGGCCGTCGCGGTACTCACCCGCCGGTTGCCCGACCCGGTACGCTCGGCCCCCGCTCCCAGCGGGACCCTACCGCGTGTACGCGTGGCAGGAAGGGGCCGCAGGGCGTGCATCCCACAGTGCGGCCGGGCAACGGGGGACCGTTGCCCGAAGGGCTCGCGGAAGCGATACGTGAGACCGCCGGTGACATCGCCGCACTGTTGCGGGCCGCGGCCGACTCGGCGCTCGAGGTACCGCGATCGGAGTGGACGGTCGGCGAGGCGGCCGCCCATCTGGCGCCGGCCAACGAGTTGACGGCCGACCTCGCGCACGGGCGGGAGCGCCCTTACGGGGACGGCACACAGCAGAGCCTGGCCGAAGCCGACGCGCGGGCCCTCGCCGCGTTCGAGGAGCATCGGCCCGGGCCACTGGCGGCGATGATCGCGGAACAGGCCGAGGCGTTCCTGGACGCCGTGGACCGGGCCGCGGGCGAGGGCGTCGTGGACGGAGCGACGCTCGTCACGCCGCTGGGCGACGCCCTGATCCGCCCACCCGGCTCCACCGGGGCGCGGACCCCAGCCGTCCGGTCGGCGCCGCTACGAAGAGAAGGTCTCGACGTACTCCTCGACCTCCCCCAGCTCCGGCGCGTCGCGCAGTTCGATCCACTCCCCGAGGCGTTCCAGCTCCAGCAAGGTGACGGTGTTCCCGCCCGATGCCAGGAGTGGCGCCGGGAGGTAGAGCGTCACCTGGGGGCCGATCTCCCAGTACCGGCCGAGCAGGAAGCCGTTGACCCAGACGAACCCCTTGGCGAAACCGGGAAGTGCCAGGAAGGTGTCCGCCGGCTCGTCCACCGTGAACCGTGCCGTCGCGAATCCGGCCGGGCCCCGCGGTCCGGTGGCGGCCGCCGCGCGGGCGACCTCCTGCGCCGACCACTCGTCCAGCGGCAGCGGGTGCATCGTCCAGCCGTGGACCATCCGGCGTCCCACCCGGACATGGCCGAGGATGCCCTTGCCCTGTCCGAGGAGCGGGCCGTAGTTGATCCGCCCCTGATTCTCGACGAGGAGTTCCAGCCGTACCCGCCGGCCCGTGCCGTGGAGGGTGAGCGAGCCGGCCTCCCGGTCCACGACCCCGGCCGGGACGCCGTCGACGAAGACCTGGGCGCGGTCGTGCAGTCCGCTGACGGTCATGTCGAGGGCGCCTTCGGGGAGCTTCGGGTGCGCGCGGTAGAGCACCAGGCCGGAGGACTGTCCCAGTTCCTCGAAGCTCAGCGGGTGGGGTGAGGCCACCGCCCGGGACACGGCTTCCAGCCCGCCCAGCAGTTCGGCGCCCCGGACGACCGGGACGACACGGGGCGCGAGCAGCGCGGGGTCGGTGGGCAGCGGCTGCTCCGGGGGGCCGGTCAGGGCGCTGAGCTGGTCGCGCAGGGCGAAGAACTTCGGGGTGAGCCCGCCGTGTTCGGCGATCGGCGCGTCGGAGTCGTAGCTGGTCACGGTCGGCTGGATGGCCTCGCCGTCGTGGTTGGCGCCTGACCAGAGCCCGAAGTTGGTGCCGCCGTGGGCCATGTAGAGGCTGACCGAGCCACCGGTGTCGAGGATGTCGCCCAGTGTCCTCGCCGCGCTCCGCGGCGACCGGACGTGGTGCCGCTCCCCCCAGTGGTCGAACCAGCCGTTCCAGAACTCCGCGCAGACGAACGGCTCGCTGCTACGGCGCTTCCGCAGCAGTGCGGCGGCCTCGGCCGCTTGGGAGCCGAACGTCGCGGTCGCGAGCTCGTCGGGCAGGGTGCCGCCGTCGAGCATCAGCTCGGTCGGGCCGTCGGCCGTGAAGAGCAGTTCGGTGATGCCGCGCTCCACCAGGGCGTCGCGGACCCATCGCAGATACACGTGGTCGTCGCCGTAACTGCCGTACTCGTTCTCGATCTGCACCGCTACGACGGGCCCTCCCCGCGCCGTCTGAAGGGCGGAGAGACGCGGGATCAACCGGTCGAACCAGCCAGCCACCGCGTCCAGGAAGGGGCCGTGCGAGGACCGCGGCCGCATCCCGGGAGTGCCCGTCAGCCAGGCGGGCAGGCCGCCGTTGTCCCATTCGGCGCAGATGTACGGGCCGGGTCGCACGATCGCGTCCAGGCCGGCCTCCTGCGCGAGGCGGAGGAACCTTTCGACGTCGCGCCAGCCGTCGAAGCGCACCCGGCCCCGGTGCCGCTCGTGGAAGTTCCACGGCACGTAGGTGTCGACCGTGTTCAGCCCCATGGCGGCGAGTCGTGCCAGTCGGTCGGGCCACTGGTCGGGGTGGACCCGGAAGTAGTGCAGCGACCCGGCGAGGACGCGGTGCGGACGGCCGTGCCGCAGGAGTTCGCCGTCGGGGTGGGACAGGGCGGGCGTCGGCCGGTGCGTCGGGCGTGCTTCAGTCATGGGGTGTGCTGTCCGAGGCCTGTCCGCGACCGCAGGGGCGTCCCGTGGGAACGAGTCCGGGCGGGACCGGGCCCGCCACTGCCGCCGTGCGCGTGGTTGGCTTCTTCACGACCTCTCCTTCGACGTGGGGTGGGGAGAGCGGAACCCTGCTCCCCTGCGGTCCGCCGAACGGCCGGAACACGCTGACGTGCCGGAACTATGACACAGGATGATAGCGATGCCAATGGTGGTTCCCACAGCTGCGACGGGCACTCCGAGCAGCGCGGACACTGCCGTGCGGGCGCTATCATCGCGGCGGGAAGAGCGGACGAGGAAACTCATGAAGAAGCGGAGCGAAGGCGACGGCGTCGCACGGCCCCCGGGCATGACCGATGTCGCCCGGCTCGCCGGGGTCTCCCCCCAGACCGTGTCGCGGACCCTGGCCGGTCACCCCAACGTGCAGGAGAGGACGCGGGCGAAGGTCCTCGCGGCCGTCGACCAGCTCGGGTACCGCAAGAACAACGCGGCGCGGATGCTGTCGTCCGGCCGCAGCCGCACCATCGGCGTGGTGACGCTGCAGACCACCTTCTACTCGCGCACCGCCGTCCTGTACGGCATCGAGAACGCGGCGCGCGAGATCGGCTACTCGGTCTCCACCGCCACCACCGCCTCCCTGGACACCTCCGCCATCGAGGGAGCGCTGGCGCGGCTCGCGGAGCAGGGCGTGGAGGGGATCGTCCTCGCCGTCCCGCTGATCCACGTGAGCAGGCGGATCGAGCAGCTCACGGGCTCGGTCCCCACCGTCACCATCGACGGGTCGCGCACCTCCGCCACCGAGGTGGTCGCCGTCGACCAGACCCAGGCCGCACGCCTGGCCACCCGGCATCTGCTGGACCTCGGGCACCAGACGGTCTGGCACGTCGCCGGGCCCCGCGAGTGGCTCGACGCGGTCAGCCGCACCCAGGGCTGGCGCGACACGCTGGAGGCGGAGGGCAGGAGCGTCCCGCCCGAGCTGGAGGGTGACTGGACGCCCGCGTCCGGGTACCGCAACGGCCTCATCCTGGGCCGGATCCCGGACGTCACGGCCGTCTTCGTGGCCAGCGACGAGATGGCCTTCGGAGTGATCCGGGCGCTGCACGAACTCGGCAGGCGAGTGCCCGACGACATCTCCGTCGTCGGCGTCGACGACATCGCCCTGGCCGAGTACTGCTCGCCGTCGCTGACCACCGTGGCCCAGCCGTTCACGCAGATGGGAGTCCTCGCCGTCGCCCATCTGATGCGCCATCTGGAGAACCCGGACGCCGCCCCCGATCCCGCGTCCGTCGAGCCGACCCTGATCGTGCGCGCGAGCACCGCGCCGATGCGGCGCGACGGCCGGTAGAAAGCCCTCCGCTCGCCGGCCGGAGCAGCCCGGAAGGGGGCGGCTCCGGCCGGCGCTCTGCCGTGCCCGGTCCGGGCCTGTCCGTACCCGTCCGGGCCGGCCCGGCTGCGGCCGACTGCGGACAGCCGACAGTGCTCCCTGACGATGCACCGCGATGCCATGCCAAAAGGCAATCGCAAACGGCATCTGGTGTTAGCGATGCCATTCCCCTACTGTCTCCCCCGCCCCCATCAGCGTCATGAGGAGACGGCCAGGTGAAGCCCCTGCCCCACGGCCCCTCCCGACCCGAGGAGGAACGGTCCTGTGAGACCCCGATCCCGTAGGTCCCGGCGCCGCGCCGGCACGCTGGCCGCCCTGGTCACCGCGCTGGCCACGCTGACGACCGCACCGGCCCCGGCGCTAGCGGACCCCGCACGCGCGGAGGCCGCGCCGGACGCGACGACCGCACCGGTGACGGTCCCGGCACTGCCCGACTGGAAGCCCGCCGAGGGCGCTTTCCACCTCACCCGCCAAAGCCGCGTGCTGGTCGACCCGCGCGTCACCTCCACTCACGACGAGGCCGCGACCTTCGCGGACGACATCGCGGCGCAGACCGGCAAGCGGCCGCCCGTGGTGCACAGCACCGAGGCGGCGAAGGCCGGCGACATCGTGCTGCGGCTGGACACGTCCCGCACCGATCTGGGCGCCGAGGGCTACACGCTCACCGTCGGCACCGCCGCCACCGTCACCGCCCGGACGGACGCCGGCGCGTTCTACGGCACCCGCACCCTGTTGCAGATGTTCCACAGCGGCCCGGCGGTACCGGCGGGCAGCGCCGTCGACGTGCCGCGGTACGCCGAACGCGGCGTCGGCGTCTGCGCCTGCATCATCAACGTCTCCACCCCGTCGCTGGAGCGGCTGGTGAAGGACGCGGCGTACCTGAAGCTCAATCAGCTGTGGATCGAGCTGAAGGTGAAGAGCACCGCCCACCCCGAGGCGAACGAGTGGGGCTACTACACCAAGCCCCAGATCGCCGCCCTCCAGCGGCTCGCGCACCGCTACCACGTGACGCTGGTGCCCGAGGTGAACTCGCCGGGCCACATCGAGCCGTGGATCCGTCAACGCGCCGACCTGCAGCTCACCGACAACGCCGGGCAGAAGCAGGTCAGCCGCCTCGACATCACCAAGCCCGAGGCGTTCACCTTCCTGACCCGGATCATCGACGAGTATTTCACGGTGTTCGACACGCCGTACTGGCACATGGGCGCGGACGAGTACATGCTCGGCTCGGACTACGCCAGGTACCCGCAGATGGCGGCGTACGCCAAGGAGAAGTTCGGCCCGGACGCCGTGCCGCAGGACGCGTTCGTGGACTTCGTCAACCGGGTCGACGCCCATGTGAGGGCCAAGGGCAAGACGCTGCGGATCTGGAACGACGGCATCACCTCCGCCGCGACGGTACCGCTCAACCCCGATATCGTCGTCGAGCATTGGACCAACTCCGGTCTGAAGCCCAGCCGGCTGCTGGCCCAGGGGCACCGGCTGATGAACGCGAGCAACGCGCTGTACCACGTCCGTGGCAGCTACGGCGTCAACACCCGGAAGCTGTACGACGACGGCTGGAACCCGCGGAACTTCCTTGGCGAGACCGTCCCGTCGGCCGACGGCGTCACCGGCGCCAAGCTGACGATGTGGCCGGACAACGGCTCAGGCAACACCGAGAACGAAGTCGAGTCCGACGTCTTCGCGCCGCTGCGCCTGGTCGCCCAGGTCACCTGGGGCCGGCCCAAGCCCGACCCGGACTACGCGGCCTTCACCGCCCGGGTGAACGCGGTCGGCCGGGCGCCCGGGTTCGAAAACGTGGACCGGACGCCGGCCCAGCCGGGCACGTACACCCTCGCACGCGGCGACGCGTTCCTGTCCGCAGCCACGGCCGCCGAGGGCGCGCCGCTGACCATGGGCGCAGCGGAGTCGGCGTGGGACCTCGGCACCACCGCGGACGGCTACTACACGCTGCGCAACGCCGCCACCGGCCGCTGCGCGGAGTCCCGGGTCGGCACCCGCTACCTCAACACCCCGCTCGAGCCCGGCACCCCGATCACCGCGCAGACCTGCGCCGCGGAGAACCGGCTGCAGCGCTGGCAGGCCACCGCGGCCGACGGCGGTGTCACCCTCACCAACGCGATCACCCGAATGGTGGCTGTCCTCGACGACGACGGCCGCCTGGTGCAGCAGGTGCCGGACGGCCACCGGGCCACGGTGTTCACCCTGGCGCCGGTGCTGAGGGTGTCCGCGGCGTCCGACCGGGCGACCGTCGTGCCGGGCGGCACCGCGACGCTGACCGTCACCGTCGCCAACACCACCGCCACACCCGCCTCCTCGGTCGAGGTCCGGCCGACCGCCCCGGACGGCTGGACGGTGACCCCGGACGGCGCGACCACGTCGACCGTAGCCCCCGGGGCGACCTGGACCGCCACCTTCACCGCCGCGCCGCCGCAGCGGGCGCAGGCCGGGACAGCCTCCCTCGGGGCCGCGGTCGGCTCCACCGTGCAGGGCGTCCGCCACACGGTCACCGCCTCGGCGCAGCTGCGCCTGAGCTGTGCCGAGGCGGCGACCCGGCCGACCGCCGTCACCTACGCGGACAGCCAGGAGACCGCCGGGGAGGACGGCCGGGCCATCAACGCGATCGACGGGAACCCGGCGACGTACTGGCACACGGAGTGGTCGAGGAACGAGCCGCGTCCACCGCACGAGATCCGGTTCGACCTGGGCTCGGCAAAGTCCGTCTGCGCCGTCACCTACCTGCCCCGGCAGGGCAGCGGCGGCGGCTCCGGGAACGGCCGGATCGCCGACTACGAGATCTACCTGAGCACCGACGGCAGCACCTGGGGCGAACCGGTCGCCAAGGGCACCTTCCCCAACGCCGCCGAGGCCCAGTGGGTGCCGGTGCCGACCACGACGGCGCGTTACCTCAGGCTCGTCGCCCTGTCCGAGGTGAACGGCAACCCGTGGACCGCCGTCGCCGAGGTCGGCGTCGACGCGACGCCGGCTCCCTGACCCACCGGCCCGACAAGGGCCCCGTCTTCCTCTCTCTCCCGTTTCGGAGTCATCAGGAGGCCCCCAAGTGGATGCCATCCACTCGCAACGCCCTCGACGCACACCCCGGTCAAGAACAGGCGCCGCCGCAGCGACCGCCGCGCTGCTCGCGCTGGGCACGCTGTCGGCCGGTGCCCTTCCGGCCCATGCCGACCCGGCCGCCGCGCCCGCGACGGCCGCACCCGCTCCCCCGGACAACCCCGCGACCCCGGTCGAACTGACCAGCCCGGGTCTGACGGTCCAGGTGGCCAAGGAATTCCCGCAGGTCATCTCCTACACGATGGGCGGCAGAACGCTCGGCGGCCAGGCGCGCGCCCTGGACACCTTCACCGTCAACGGCAAGGCGCACACCGCCACCACGACCATGAAGGCGCACGGCAACCAGGCCGAGTACACCTCCGTCTTCGCCGATCTGCCGGACCTCACCATCACCTCGACGATCACGGTGACCGACGACAGGACCGTCGTCTTCGCCGTGAAGAGCATCGAGGGCGCGGCCGCCTCCACCGTCGACCAGTTGTCGATCCCCGACCAGTCACTCGTCTCGGCCGACTCCTCCTCCCCGCGCACGACCCTGGCCCGTACGAAGATCTCGACGAACTCGACCACCACGGCCGACGAGTTCCTGCCGATCACCGCCGCCACGGCCCCTGACAAGGCCGCCGTCGGCACGCCGTACGGTTTCGTGAGCAACGGCGACCTGGCCGGCGGCGTCATCACCAACGCCACCGACGACTCCGCGCAGGACAACAACGACAACTGGAACACCCGCCTGCAGTCGCGGATCGTGGACGCCGGGAACGGCGCCCGGCGCGCGGAGCTGTCGGCAGGCACCTACACCTACGCGCCCCGGGGCGCCACCGACCCACGGGTGAGGACGTACGCCCTGCCCAAGGCGACCGTCGTGCTCGCCGCGGACGCCAACGGCGACGGCCGGGTGGACTGGCAGGACGGCGCGATCGCCTACCGCGACCACATGCCCCGGCCGCTCGGCGCGGACCGGGTGCCCGAGCGCGTCGTGCAGCACATCCCCTTCAACTTCGCCAGCCAGGCGACCAATCCGTTCCTCAAGACGCTCGACAACGTCAAGCGCGTGTCGATGGCCACGGACGACCTCGGCCAGTGGGTCCTGGAGAAGGGCTACGCCAGCGAGGGCCACGACTCGGCCCACCCGGACTACGGCGGCAACTACAACACCCGGGCCGGCGGGCTCGCCGACCTCAACAAGCTCACCAAGGCCGGTGCCGAGTACAACTCCGACTTCGCCGTGCACGTGAACGCCACCGAGGCGTACCCGCAGGCGCAGAACTTCAGCGAGGCCCTGGTCAAGGGCCAGGTCAACGGCTGGAACTGGCTGAACCAGTCGTACCACATCGACCAGCGCGCCGACCTGGGCTCCGGAGCCGTCCTCGACCGGTTCGAGCAGCTGCGCCACGAGGCCCCGGGCATCAAGGGCCTCTACATCGACGTCTACTACTCCAGCGGCTGGCTGGCCGACTCGCTGGCGGCGCAGTTGCGGACGATGGGCTTCGAGATCGCGACCGAGTGGGCCTACAAGTTCGAGGGCACGTCGACCTGGTCCCACTGGGCGAGCGACAAGGGCTACGGCGGCGCCACCAACAAGGGCATCAACTCCAACATCGTCCGGTTCATCGCCAACTCCGACCGCGACGTGTGGAACGTGGACCCGTTGCTGGGCGGGGCCAGCGTCAAGGAGTTCGAGGGCTGGACCGGCCACGACGACTTCAACGCCTTCTACCGGAACATCTGGACCGACAACCTGCCGACCAAGTTCCTCCAGCACTACCAGGTCATGAACTGGGACTTCGGCAAGTCCGCCTCCCTCACCGGTGGCGTCCGGGTCGCGATGGCCGACGGCAGACGCCAGGTGTCGATGGACGGCACGGTCGTGCTCGACGGCGGCACCTACCTGCTGCCCTGGGGCGAGGCGAAGGGCGGCAACGGCACCTCCTCGCCGAGCCGGGCCGACAAGATGTACTACTACAGCTCCTCGGGCGGCACCCACACCTTCGACCTGACCCGGCAGTTCGCCTCCATCCGCAACTTCACGCTGTACGAGCTCACCGACCAGGGCCGGGTGAAGGCCGCCCAGGTGAAGGCCCAGGACGGGCGGGTGACGCTCACCGGCGACAAGGACCAGCCCTACGTCCTGGTCCCGAACGGGAACCAGGCTCCGCACCGGGACGCGCACTACGGCGAGGGCACGGGCCTGGTCGACCCCGGCTTCAACGCCGGCGGCCTGGACGCCTGGAACCCGCGGGGCGGGGCGGCGGTCGCGCGCAGCGCCACCGGTGACAACGTCGTGCGGCTCGGCGCCGGCGAGTCCGGCATCTCCCAGCAGGTCAAGGACCTCAAGCCGGGCCGGCGGTACACGCTGAGCGCCCATGTCGAGGTCGCCGCCGGGCAGCGCCGCGCCGTCACCCTGGGCGTGACCGGCGACGGGGAGAAGGCCCACAACGGTTTCGACACCACCCCGCTGCGGAACACCATGGCCGCCGACTCCAAGCAGGGCACCTACGCGCAGCGCGCGTCCGTCGCCTTCACCGCGCCCGCCGACGGCGAGGTCACCGTGGCGATCGGCGCGGCGGCCGGGGACGCGGCGGTCACCCTCGACGACCTGCGGATCATGGCCGACACCTCCACGCCGCTGCCGCGCGGCGAGGACGGCCCGTCCGGCGGCACCGTGGTCGCCCACGACGACTTCGAGGGCAACCAGCCCGGCTGGGGGCCGTTCGTGAAGGGCGACGCGGGCGGCTCCACCGACCCGCGCACCAGCATCAGCGACCTGCACGCCCCGTACAGCCAGAAGACCTGGAAGAACACCTACTCGCCCTACGCCTCGGGCACCCTCGAGGGCCAGGCGGTGGACGACGTCGTCGGCGGGAAGCACTCGCTGAAGGCCCACGAGGAGAACAGGGGCCTGGTGTACCGCACGGTGCCCGCCACGGTACCGTTCGTCGCCGGGCACAAGTACGCGGTCTCGTTCCGGTACCAGACCAACGTCGAAGGCCAGTGGGCCTGGGTGACGGGAGCGGACCGGGTCGGGGACGGCACGGTCGTCTCCAAGGACATCACCCGTGAGACCCTCGCCCCCGCGCTGGGCACCGCGACCTACTCCGAGGAGATCGTCGCCGGCTGCGGCGACACCTGGGTCGGCCTGCGCAAGCTCGGCGGCGCGGCCGGTACGGACTTCGTCCTCGACGACTTCCGCGTGTCCGACCTCGGCCCGGTGAGCGGCGGCGCCGCCTGCGCGAGCGTGACCACCCCGGCCGGCGCCGACCTGAGCCCCGGCGTGCCGGGCGAGTACGTCACGACGTTCACCAACAACGAGCAGAGCGACGTCACGAACGTCGCCGTGCGGCTCGACGGCCTGCCCGACGGCTGGACCGCGCTGGTCGCGAAGCGCGACGGCAACCTCTTCGACAGCGTGAAGCCGGGCGCGACCGTGAGCACCACCTGGGTGCTGACCCCGCCGGCGAGCGCCGCGGGGACGTCGGCGACCTGGAAGGCGACGGCCGTCTACGCCGACTCCGGAGTCACCAAGACGGTGTCGGCGGACGCCAGGGCCACGGTCTCGACCGTGCCGGTCCTCTCGCCCGGCTCGATGACGGCGACCGCCGACTCGGAGAACCTCTCCTCGGGGCCGGCGGAGGGCCCGGTGTCCAACGTGCTGGACGGTGACCCGGGCACCATCTGGCACACCGACTACAGCCACGGGAACGCGCCGTACCCGCACTGGGTGACGCTGAAGCCGGCCGGTCCGGCCGACGTGAACGGCTTCGGCTACCTCGACCGGCAGAGCGGTGGGCAGAACGGCCGTGTGGCGGACTACGAGGTCGCCGTCTCCGACGACGGCCGCACCTGGACCACGGTGGCCAGGGGCACCCTCGTCGACTCGCCGCAGATGCAGCGGATCTCCTTCCCCTCGGTGCGCGCCTCCTACGTGAGGTTCACCGCGCTGAACGCTCTCAACGGCCAGCCGTTCGCGGCCGCCGCCGAGATGCGCGTGTACGGCACTCCGGTGGACCTGCCCACCGGGTACCCCCCGGCCGACCGGCCGTAGCGGCACCACCCGGGCCTGTCGCCACCGGTGTGTTCACCGCCGGTGGCGGCAGGCTCTGTCACGGGACGTGCCGCGCCGGACTGGTGGCCATGTGGAGCAGGGACTCCAGGGGGCCGCGCCGGAACAGCCGGGTCCATGCCGTGGCCACCAGCAGGGCGGCGGCGATGAAGGTGAGGAGCACCGGCAGCGCGGACATGCTGTCGTCGTCGATCGCGGCCACGTGCCAGACGTCGGAGAGGAACCACAGGGCGACGATGTGCAGGACGTACACGGTCAGCGCGGTCATACCGACCGCGGCGACCGGTCCGGCCAGGCGTGTGAGCCTCGGCAGCCGGTCGGCGACGGTCAGACACACGGCCATCACCACCAGGGCCACGCCCGTGTTGCCGAGGATGGAGAACGTCGTCTCACTGTGAGGTGCGGCCACCAGCAGCCAGGCGGGCGGGATGTGGTTGCCGGTCTCGCCGACCCGGTCGGACCACCACGCCGAGTTCGCCGAGCCGCCGTCCGTGGCGGCGGAGACGGCAGACAGGGCGCGCGGGACCATGCGCAGGGCCAGCCAGGAGCCGCCGTAGCCCAGGAGTGCGAGGGCGCCGCCGACGGCGGCCAGCCGGGACCGGACGCCGGGCCGGGTGAGGTCGAGCCGGGCCACCGCCATGCCGGCGATCAGGAACGGAATCCAGGCGAGGACCGGATATCCCCCCGTGAACAGCAGTTCGACGATGCCGTTGGTGCCGGTGATCCGGGCCAGCGGGTCCCGGGCGACCACAGCGTCCGCCCAGTGACCCTCCTCGATCGACTTCCGCAGCACGTAGAGGATCTGGGGCAGGACCAGCGCTCCGGCGGCGGCGATGAGCGCCAGGACGCCGGCCCGCAGCCGGTACAGCGGCAGGACGGCCAGGAAGAGCAGTCCGTAGAAGCTGAGGATCACATCGACGCCGGTGTCGAGGGCGGTCAGGGCGTAACCGAGGGCCACGAGCACGGCGGCGCGGATCAAGATCCTGACCACGGCCTGGCGGCCGGCCCGCCCGGTCCGGGGGCGCGGCCGGCCGGTCATGATGATCAGCGAGAAGCCGGCCAGCAGCGCGAAGAGCGCCGAGGAGCGGCCCCGTGCCGTCTCCAGCAGGAACCCCACCGGTCCACCCACGGTCACGTCGGGGCCGACGTGGGCGGAGTACATGCCGAAGACCGCGAGTCCGCGCGCGAGGTCGATGCCGATCAGCCGTCCCGTTGACGGCGGCCCTGCGCAGGGGGCGGTGGGCTCGGCCCACGGCTCGGACGGCACCTCGGACGGCACGGCCGACGATACGTTCTGCGTCATGCCCCCAGACTTTGCCAAATAACCGGCACGGCGTACATATCCCTTTTCCGGAGGCACCCGGCCGACCGGCCGGAGCCATCCGGCCGCGGCCACCGCGGCTCAGTGTGGAGACCCTCGACGAGCTGCGGCACATGGTCAGCGTGCTGCGCGCCTCCGGCAGCCGCCCCACCGAGCTCACCCCCCGGCCGTCCCTCGCCGACCTGCGGCGGCTGGTGGACGGCAGCGGCATCGAGGCGGAACGGAAGACGGACCTGCCCGACGGCCTTCCTCCCCCGATTCAGCGCGCCGTCTACCGCACCGTGCAGAAGGCGCTGGCCAACATCCGCGAACACGCGCCCGGCGCCAGGGCGACCGTCCGCGTCCAGCACGGCGGCGGCATCCTGCGCGCCACTTGCCGGGATAGACGCGGGATGCCCGGTTGGTCGTCCGTCGGGACGACGGCCCCGCACCGTCAGGACCTCCAACGCACATAGGACTTGAAGACCGGACCGGGCAGCCGGGCGGCGAGGCGGTCCTGGCTCTGGCGGGACAGGCCGGCGAACGCGCAGCCGATCGCCGGGGCGGCCAGCAGCGCGATGAGGACGGCGACCAGTGCCGCGTCGAGCGCGCTCTCCCTCTGGTAGCCGCCGAGGGTCAGGGTGCGGACCCGAATCCGTGCTCCTTCCTCGCCCTCCGCCCAGTGCAGGGCCGCGGCCGTGTCGACGAGGCTTCCGTCCTCGGCGACGAACAGCCCGGAGCAGGCCGTGCCCTTGCCTCCCCTGCCGCTCGCCTCCCGATGGCACTCGCGGGCCGTGAACACGCCCGGGGTGCCCGCCCATCCCACCGCGGAGGCGGCCACGGTCCCCAGCAGCGCGATGCCGATCAGGAACACGGCGGACCCACACCACCACAGGAGCCGCCGGATCGGGGCAGCCGTGGACGCATCCGCTCGATCGGCCAGTTTCCGCAGGGTCCGCTGCCGTTGCGCACCGGTGTTCCGCCCGGCGGCCCGCGGTGCGCCGGACGCGCGGTCGGCGCCCGCGCCGGCGGCCGCGGCTCTGCGGCGCCGCGCTCGCCGGCGCCGCGCCGCCCTGTTGTGTGACCTCGCCACACCTGCCTCCCGCCCGACCGCGCCGTCACCGCCGGCCGCCGGCTTCGTCGTCGACGTCGGCCCGGCATCGTCGCCCGTCTCAGAGGCGACTGTACTTCTCGATGTCCTCGGTGAACTCCTCGATCGCCTGAGCGGTGAGCGTGGGCCGGGTGTCGGCGATGGCGTCGAGGTAGTCCTCGGTGGTGGCCGGACGGCCCTGCCGATGCGCGACCTCGCGTTCGAACGCGGCCTGCGCGCCCTTGCGGGCGGCGAACTCGATGTCGGCCGGAGTGAACAGCTCGCTGGCGGCGACCAGTTGGGCCACGTCCACCGAGTCGGTGGCCCGGAGATAGCGGTCCCAGATCGCCGAGCGGGCCGTCGCGTCGGGGGGTCCGATCGGGATGACGTAGTCGAACCGGCCCGGCCGCAGGAACGCCGGGTCGAGGGAACGCACCGAGTTCGTGGCGCAGGCCAGCAGCCGGGAGTCGTGCTCGCGGAAGCCGGGGATGAGCTTCAGCAATTCGTTGGTCACCCCGTGTCCGGGGTCCACCGCCATGCCTGAGCGCACGCCGGCGATCTCCTCGACCTCGTCGATGAAGAGCAGCACCGAGTCCAGTTCCGCCAGGTCCGCGAACACCTCCCGCAGCGCCGCCGCCAGCCCCTCGCTCGTGTCGGCGGCGAGCCGGGACGGGAAGAGTTCCACGAACGGCCAGCCGAGCCGTGAGGCCACCGCCTTGGCGAAACTGGTCTTCCCGGTGCCGGGCGGGCCGAAGAGGATGACCCCCTTCGGCGGGGCGACGCCGTAGCGGTCGGCGAGCGTCGGCTCCGCCAGGGGGAGCACGACACGTCGTTCGACGACCTGCTTCTCCCGTTCCATGCCGGCCATGGCGTCCCAGAGCCCCTCGGGAAGCATGCGACCGCCCAGTTCCGTGAGGGCGCCGGCGTTGGAGGGTCCGTGCGGTTCGAGTTTCTCGTAGTAGACCAGGTCGTCCCGGAACCGGTAGCCGCAGTGCTCCAAGGCGGCGGTCCCGGCGGCGCCGGGTGGCAGCAGGGCGCTGATGCGACGCACACCCACTGCCCTCATGCGCCGTTCCAGCTCGGTGAGGAGGGCACTGCCGATGCCGCGCTGACGCCACCGGGCGGCGAGCGCCACCAGGAGGACCCAGCCGCGCTGACCGCTCGCCCGTGCCGCCGCCATGCCCACCAGTTCGTCACCCACGACGGCGACCACGGCGTTCTGTCCGGCCCTGGCCTCGGCCATCACCTCCGAGACCGGGAAGACCGGGTCCTCGTTGACCTGCCGGCTCTCCTCCCAGATCAGGATCGCCTGGTCAAGATCGTCGTCGCGATAGTCGCGCAGGTGCCATGCGGGCATCGCAACCACCTCACCGCTCCCGGCAGTCCATTGTCGCCGCTGGAGCGCCGGGCGGCGAGCCATGCAGGCCGGGGTGGGGGCGGCACGCGCCCTTCCCGGTTCGTCAGCTGCGCGAGCTCGAGTCGAGGTGGGCGAACACGACCACGTTCTCCTCGTAGCCGTGGTTGGCGCGGTCGAAGTTCCCGCCACAGGTGATCAGCCGTAGCTGGGGAGTCGCGGTGTCCGCGTAGACCTTGTCGTCGGGGAAGTCCGCCTTGCTGAAGGAGTCGATGGAGTCGACCTTGAAGCGGGCGACGGTGCCGTCCGCGCGGGTGATGTCCACCACGGCTCCGGGTTCGAGCGATTCCAGCTCGGCGAAGACCGCGGGACCGGTCTTGGTGTCCAGATGACCGACGACGATCGACGCTCCGCGCTCGCCTGGCGACGGCCCTCCCTTGAACCATCCGACCATGTTGGTGTTGTCGGCCGGTGGTGGGTTCAGTCGTCCCGAGGCGTTGACGGACAGTTTGGTGAACGGCGCGTCCACCCCGATGTCCGGGATCGAGAGCCGCGTCGGTTGCGATCGGCGGAGTGACTTGTCGTCGACTTTCGTGCCGGTGCCGGTGCCGGTGCTGATGCTGGGACTGGGACTGAGACTGGGACTGGGACTGGGACTGGCGTGGGCGCTCGGCTCGGCCTGTGCGGGTGCCCGGGAGGCGACCGCCGCCGGACGGTTCGTGTGCTTGGGGTGCGCCACGGGCGCGGTGACCAGGGAGTTGTGAATGAGCGCGATGCCCAGCCCGACCGCTGCCGCGGGCCACAGCAGGCGGAGCCGGTAACGACGCGCGGTGGGCTTGGTCCCGCTCTGCTCCGTCTGGGGCGGCTGCTGAGAAGCCATGGACGGTGCCTTTCGTCAAGAGGTGGTACTGGCCGGGGGCGACGGTTCGGGTCGGCCGCCGCTGCCGCGGACTGCGCTGCCCTCCTGAGGAGGTGACGCAGACCGCGGCAGCCCAGCGACAAGCAAGACCGGCCCGATCAGACCGCGGAGGGGTCCGACGCCTGACGGCGGCGGAGCATGTACGCACCGGCGCCCAGGCCGCCGACCAGCAGCGCGGCCCCGAGGCCGAGGGTGTTGGAGGACTGGGCCAGCCCACCACCGCCGGCGTCCACGCCACCGTGCGGCCGGTCCTCGTCACGGTCCTCGCCGCCCTTACCGTGGCCCTCGCCACGGTCCTCGTCACGGTCCTCGCCGCCCTTACCGTGGCCCTCGCCACGGTCCTCGTCACGGTCCTCGCCGCCCTTCTCGCGGCCACCGCGATCCTCGTCGCCGTCACCACGCTCGCCCTCGTCACGGCCACTGCCGCCGTCGGCGTTCATCATGGCCAAGGCTCCCCCGCCGGCGTCCACGCCACCGTGCGGCCGGCCCTCGTGACCCTTACCGTGGCCCTCGCCACGGTCCTCGTCACGGTCCTCGCCGCCCTTCTCATGGTCCTCGCCGCCCTTCTCACGGTCCTCGCCGCCCTTCTCACGGCCACCGCGGTCCTCGCCCTTCCTGCCCTCGTCGCTGTCGTTGTCGTCGGAGTCCTCGCCGCCGGAGTCGTCGGCCTTGACTGCCTGCTGCTGCGAGGAGGGGGACGCGGTCACAGTCACCGCGCTCGCAGCAGGGGCGGAGAACGCCACAGCCGCGGCCAGGGCCGCTGAGGTGAACAGAGTACGGGTGATACGCATGGGTGTTCCTTCCGTCACGACTGCGAGAGCCGGCCCAACGCCCACTCAATCGGGAATCGCAGAGGCGACGTGATCACCTTCAGCGGAATTCTGACGCCCCACCACCTGAGCGTCGCATTCGGACTACTGACACCCCCCTCCATGCCGCCGCACGAGGGAACGGAGGCGGCCTTGGACGCGGCTCTCCCTCCCTCGGCCAGGAGGGCCGATTCCCGTTCCCCGGGCCGGTCTCCCGCTGTCCGGCGCGGGCCGCGGGCCGCGCGAAGCCGTGCGGGGGTCAACGGGCCACGCCGGCCATCCGTACGGCCCGCAGCCGATCGGTGACCGCCCGCTTCCAACGTCGAACAGCCATCGGCCTTCGGTAGACCTGCACACTGAATACGCGAAGGCGACACAAAGCGTGAGGGAACCACACAGAGACCTGCCGGCGGCGCACCGCCCAGGGCGGGTCACGCATGCGGAACGGCGACGGAGGCGCTATCGGCACCCGGATGTCGTACGGGGTGTGCGGAAGTGGCTCCGAAGTCGTGGGCATGTCTGCACAGATGGATCACCGCCGCGGACAACTCCCTGATGCGCGGTACAGGTTGAGTGGAGACCCTGATCGGCTCCGTGCTTGGATCCTTCACGTCGCGGGGGTGATCCAGTCGCGGCCCGCACTCTGTCCCCAGCGGGTCGGCCCTCGTCGACGGACATCAGTACGAAGGGAAGTTTCATGAACTCCGCTCCCCGGATCCAGACGGCCGAGATCTCCGAGGCCGAGCTCGACAACGTCTCCGGCGGCCTGAGCCCGCACGCCGGCGTCGCCGTCGGCCCCACGGCGGTCAGCGACTCGGACGTGCTGACCCAGGTCGCCGCCACCGGCGAACAGGTTCTGGGCACCGTCGGCCAGTACCGCCAGGCGAGCGTCAGCGTCTCCTTCTGACGGACACCGACCGGCACCGACCGGCGCTGAACCGCGCCGCGGACCGGTCTCCCGGCGGGCACGGGGCACACCTGCGCCCGCCGGACCCGGCGGACCACGACCGAGCCGCGGTTCCGGATCGGGCCGCACAGGGGGACGTACGCCCGCCCCGCGGGGAGTATAGTTTTCATCGGCCGATGAATTACTGCTCTCCTGAGAGGCAGGGCGTGATGGAACGGACCACGTGTTGTGTGGTGGGCGGCGGCCCCGCGGGCATGGTGTTCGCCCTGCTGCTGGCCCGGTCGGGCGTCGCGGTGACCGTCCTGGAACAGCACGGCGACTTCCTGCGGGACTTCCGCGGCGACACCGTGCACCCCTCGACCTTGGCGTTGCTGGACGACCTGGGTCTGGCCGAGCGCTTCGCACGGCTGCCCCAGCGCCGGGTGCGCACCGTCCAACTGCCCGCCGGCCCCGGCCGGTCGATGGTGACGGTCGCGGACCTCGCGGCGCTTCCCGGCCCGTACAACTACGTCGCGATGGTGCCCCAGTGGGACCTGCTCGACCTCCTCGTGGACGAGGCCCGGCGCGAGCCGTCCTTCGAGGTGCGGATGAACACCGAGGCGACCTCCTTCCTGATCGAACGCGGCCGGGTCACCGGGGTGCGCTACCGCACCTCCGACGGTCGCACCGGTGAACTGCGCGCGGTCCTCACGGTCGCCTGCGACGGCCGCGGCTCACTGGCCCGCTCGCGACCGGAACTGGGGCTGCGCCGCTTCGACTGCCCGATGGACGCCTGGTGGTTCCGGCTGCCGCGGCACGAGGGCGACCCGAGCGGACTGGTCGGCGGCGCGGGCGACCGCTTCCTGACCGCGATGATCGACCGCGGGTCGTACTGGCAGTGCGCCGCGCTCATCCCCAAGGGCACCGACGCCGAGCGCCGCGCCGCCGGCCTCGACCGCTTCCTGGCCGACTTCGCCGGCGCCGTGCCCTGGGCCGCGGACCGCACGCACACGCTGCGCTCCTGGGACGAGGTCAAGCTCCTGGACGTGCGGCTGGACCGGCTGCGCCGCTGGCACCGGCCGGGGCTGCTGTGCATCGGCGACGCCGCGCACGCGATGTCCCCGGTCTTCGGCATCGGCATCAACCTCGCCGTGGAGGACGCCGTCGCCGCCGCCCGGCACCTGGCCGGGCCGCTGCGCCGAGGGACCGTGGGCCTGCGCGACGTACGCGCCGTGCAGCGCCGCCGCCGACCCACCACCGTCGTGACGCAGGCGCTGCAAAGGGCCGCCCACGCCGGGTTCATCGCGCCCGTCCTGCGGGGGCGGCAACCCCTCGGCAGCGCCGACCGGGCCCGGCGCACCGCCGGCCTGCTCACCGGATCCCGGCTGGTCCGGCGGCTGCCCGCGTACTTCCTCGCCTACGGTGCGCTGCGCGAGCGCCCGCCGGAGAGCGCCGTCCGCCGGCTCCGGCGGCCGTAAGGCCGAAGGGTGCGACGGCCGTAAGACCGACGGATTCGGCGCGGGGCGCGTCAGTCGGTGCCGTCGCGCAGTGCCCGGTGGATCTCCCGCAGCGAGCCGGTCAGCCGGGCGTAGTCGTCGCCTGCGACAGGTGTGACGAAATACCGCTCGACGACCCCCGCGTGCACGGCCGCGGCCCGGATGAACACGGCCTGCCACTCGAAGATCACGGCGGACGCCGACGGGGCCCGTGTCCTGCGCTCCACGCCCGGTCGAGCGGCTCGCCCGGTGGCGGTGACCGTCCGGAGGGCCGTATCAGGCCCGCGCCCGGTACGTGCGCGGGCCCTCCCGCCCTCGCCTGGTCAGGGCCGCCCGGTGATGCGACGCTGGGGAGGTCAGGTGTCCGAGGAGGGGGTTCCGGGAGGGCCGATGGGACGTGACGTCCCGGCGCTGGTCTTCACCCGCGAGGACCGCCGCCGGTACCGGATCAAGATGCAGCAGTGCCTCGACGCGTTCGCGCAGATGCTGCGCGAGTCACGGTTCGAGTCCGAGCGCCCCCAGGTGGGGCTGGAGATCGAGCTGAACCTGGGCGACGACGGGGCGGAGCCCGCGATGCGCAACAGCGATGTGCTCGAGGCGATCGCGGACCCCGCCTGGTCGACGGAGCTGGGCAGGTTCAACCTCGAGATCAACATCCCGCCCCGCCGGCTGACCGAGGGAGGTCCGGACGCCTGGGAGTCCGAGATCCGCGCCGCGCTGAACCACGCGGAGGACCGCGCCGGTTCGGTCGGCGCGCATCTGATCATGATCGGCATCCTGCCCACGCTGCGGCAGGAGGACGTCGGCGAGGCGGCGCTGTCGGAGAACCCGCGCTACCGGCTGCTCAACGACCAGGTCTTCGCGGCCCGGGGCGAGGATCTGCACATCGAGGTGGACGGCGTGGACCGGCTGCGGACCTACGCCGACACGATCACTCCCGAGGCCGCGTGCACCAGTACCCAGTTCCACCTCCAGGTCTCCCCGGAGGAGTTCGCCGGCTACTGGAACGCGGCGCAGGCGATCGCCGGGGTCCAGGTCGCGCTGGCGGCCAATTCACCGTTCCTGTTCGGCAAGGAACTGTGGCACGAGACCCGTATCCCGCTGTTCGAGCAGGCGACCGACACCCGCCCGGAGGAGATCAAGGTGCAGGGGGTACGGCCCCGGGTGTGGTTCGGCGAGCGGTGGATCAACAGCGTCTTCGACCTCTTCGAGGAGAACCTGCGCTACTTCCCGGCGCTGCTGCCGCTGTGCGACGAGGAGGACCCCGCGGAGACGCTCGACCGCGGCGACATCCCGGAGCTGGCCGAGCTGACCCTGCACAACGGCACGATCTACCGCTGGAACCGCCCCGTCTACGCCATCTCCCAGGACAAGCCGCACGTGCGGGTGGAGAACCGTGTGCTGCCCGCCGGTCCGACCGTCGCCGACACCCTCGCCAACGGCGCCTTCTACTACGGGCTCACGCGCGCCCTGGTGGAGGAGGACCGGCCGGTGTGGTCGCGGATGTCCTTCTCGGCCGCCGAGGAGAACCTGCACACCGCGGCGCGGCACGGCATGGAGGCACGGCTGTACTGGCCCGGAATGGGCGAGGTGCCGGTGGCCGAACTCGTGCTGCGGCGGCTGCTTCCGCTGGCCCACCGGGGGCTGGAGCACTCCGGCATGGACGACGCCTGGCGCGAGCCGCTGCTCGGCATCATCGAGCAGCGGTGCGTCACCGGCCGCAACGGTGCGATCTGGCAGAAGGAGATGTTCCACCACATCGACGCCACCAGCCACTGCGGCCGGCACGAGGCGCTGCGGCGCATGACGCAGCAGTACGTCGACTACATGCACCTCAACGCCCCGGGCCACACGTGGCCGGTCGACTGACGGGGCCGCCAGGACGGGCGGGGCCCGGCGGCCCCGAAAGGCCCGGGTATCTGGTTGCATTGATGTGCAAGTACGGTGGAGGTCCGCCATCGGCACCGAGGAGGTGAGAGACATGGACTCCAGTAGTGGTCCAGGCCGTCCCAGGCCCCGCGTTCCCGTGTCCCCCAGCTCCTCGGGCATCCGGTAGCCCGCGGCCGCGCGCCGCGCCGGCGGCCGCCGCGCCCTCGTCCTGCCCCGCTCCCGCGGGGCGAGGGGAGGTTCCATGGCGAACCCGACCACTTTCGATGTCACTCTCCGGCCGGCGGCCGGCTTCGGCTGCGGCGCTCTGACCAGCCTCGATCGCAGGCGGCGCGCCCGCAGGGCCGGCCCGCGCACCGACGCCCCGGTGGCCTGCGGAGCCACGCGGTTCGCCCTCTCCTGCGCGGCGGTCCGCGACTCCGGCAGCCCCACCCGCGTCGCCTCCTGCGTCGTCTCCGGCACCGGCTTCCTCGGCGGCGGGGTCACCCACCGCGAGGGCGGCGGCGTCCGTGGCACCGGCGGCGGGATCGTCGTCGCGACGGGCCGGGGGCAACACGACAACGGTGAGAACACGGGCCCGTGGGCCGCCGTCCGCCTGGCCGGGGACCCGGCGCGCGGTCTGGAGCGGCTCGTCGCGCGGCCGGCCCTGGAGCGCGGTGTCCGGGACCCGCAACGCCGTCCGGACGACGCGCCTCTCGGCACGACGCGGAAGGCGGTGGCGGCATGAGCGACCTCGACGTGCTGCACGCCCGCCGCGCCGTCCGCCGGGCGGCCCGGCAACTGGCCGAGGACGCCCCGAAGCTCGCCTGCGGCTCGGCGGCCGCGTACCGGGCCGGCCTCGCCGTCCGCGCCGCCGCACTGCACAGGGCGGCGCTGGCCGCCTGGTCCTCCGGCATACCCGAGGAGGTCATCGCGGCCGACGGACGCCTGCCGCGGGCCGTGGTGCGCCGGTGGATCGCGGCCGGGCACCCGTCCCGGCGCCCGTGCGACAGCCGGCGGTGACCGCCAACGCCGGTGCCCGGCGGGCAGTCGGGACCTCTGACGCCGGTCTGCCCGCCGCACGTCGGACGAGACCGGCGTCGAAGTGACCTGGACCGGCGGCGCACGCATCCGGATCACCTTCGATCCGCTGACCGTGCCGCACGCCGGGAACCGCTGGACGCCCGGGAGCCGTCCTTGCGTAATGACCCGTGGGCGTGGGCAGCGTCGTCTGTGAAAAAAGCGGTGCGGGGTTGTGAGCGTGTGGTGCGCTGGTCGCTACGACTGGCCGTCAGGTAGAAGCTATGTGTGGCGACTTGACCGTACAAACGGTAGATATAGCGCAATCTGCCTTATGCGGCGAACACCTGACGGTTAACGGACCGCCCACAGGAAGCAACACCCCGCATATCAGGACGCGACCAAGTGGCGAACGGCGTCGGGCACTTGCTCTCCCGGAGTTGCGGAGGGTGCCCTAAGTGAGTGATAGCATCCCCGCGTCTGTGACCTTGGTCCACTCGGCTCGGGCACTGCATTGAGGTCGGCCTGCTCTCAACGCAACAGCGGTCGGGTCGTTCTGAGCGGTTGCGCCGCGGACTCCCACGAGGCGCCACCCACCGACGGCCGCAGGCTAAACGCCAGGAAAGGTTTCCATGATTCGAGACGCACTTGTTTGGTGCCTGGTTGCCGCGGTGGTGCTCGCCGTCGCCGCGGCCCTGGTGCTCTATCGTCGAAATAATGCCATGACGACGAAAAAGAGCCAGGCCGAGGCTGCCTACACGCAGAAGTTGAGCGAGGCCGAGGGGCAACTTGCCACGGTGTGGCATGAATTGCAGCGCCACAAGGCCGAGCACGACCAGACCATCCGAGAGGCCGAAGAGGGTGCGGAGGAAAGCACCAAGGCCGTCCTCAAGGGCTCTGCTCGCTTTCTGCAGAGCCTTGCGGCCGAGCAGTTGGCGCTTCTTGAGGAAATTCAGCGGAAGTACGGCGGCCACGCCGTGCTGGCAGATCTGCTGGAGGTGAACCACTCCAATGCGCAAATGGCGCGGAAGGCTCAGGGTATCGCGGTGATGTGCGGTGCGCCGCTGGGTCGCCGCAGTAAGCCCGCCAGCGTTTATGACGTGGTGCGCAGCGCGCAGGGACAGATTCGCAACTTCCGCCGCGTCGAAATCATGCAGCAGACCGGTTTTGCGTTGAAGGCGTCCGCGGTCTCCCCGGTCGCTCTCGCCGTCGCGGAACTCCTCGACAACGCCGCCAGTTTCTCCCAGCAGGGTTCGCCGATCGAGGTGACCTTCCAGCGGGTGCAGAAGAACCTGTGCATCGTCATCGACGACGCCGGTGTCGGTATGAACGACGAGGACCGGCAGAAGGCGTCCACCCTGCTGTCCGGTGAGCTCCGCCCTCGGCTGTCCCAGCTGGGCAACCAGCCGAAGTTCGGTTTCCCCGTCATCGGCCTGCTCGCCCAGCAGTACGGATTCCGGGTGGACGTCACCGGCATCTCCCGCTACGGCGGCGTCCGGGCGGTCGTCCTGCTGCCGGAGGAGCTGTGGACCGAGGAGGAGACCGCGCCGGCCGAGGTTTCCCAGGTCAGCCCGATCCGCAGCGCGACGGGCCGCTCCGAGTCCGGGACGCGTACCGCACACGGCCTGCCCAAGCGAGGGGCGCGCCAGGTGCCCATCGCCAGTGTTCCCGACACTGTTCCCGACAGCGACGACCCGGCAGAGCCCGTCGCGCCGTCGGACGAGGCCGGCCGCGCCGGCCGAAGCCTGGGAGCCTTCCAGCGCGGCACGCTCTCGGGCCGGAACCTCTCCGCGGCTCCGTTCGAAGGATCCGATAACACATGACCAACGACCTGTCGTGGATGCTCGAGGACATCGTGAGCAACGTGCCGAAGGCGCGGCACGCTGTTCTGCTGTCCGCAGACGGTCTCCCCCGCGGCGCGACCGACGGCATGTCGGAGAAGGACGTGCGCACCATATCCGCGGCCATGGCGGGGATGCAGGCACTGAGCCGGGCGACCTCCCACTTCGCCGGTCCGGGCGAGGACAGGCAGTGGAACCAGACGATCATCGAGTTCTCCCACGGCTGGATCTTCCTGATCGGGGCGGGGCAGGGTGCCTACCTCGCCGCGGCCGCGGCGCCCGACGTCGACATGCAGCAGATCTCCTTCCGCATGCACCGGCTCGTCGCCAGGCTCGGCAACAACCTCACCTCGCCCCCCAGGGTGAACGCGGAGGCCGCGGCCGAGCGTTCCGACCGCGCCGGGGGCCAGCAGGGCGGCAGGCGGGGAACCGGCGTTCCGATCGCCGACCTCGACGAGGCGGTCAGCGAGGTGCGGGGCGCCCGCCACGCGGTACTGCTGGGCTCCGACGGTCTGCCCCGCGGGGCCACCACGGGCATGAGCCAGGACCTGGCGGACACGATCTCGGCGGCGATGACGGGCATCCACGCCTACAGCCGCGCCACCTCGCAGTTCGCCGGTGTGCACGAGCACGCCCGGTGGCGGCAGACGGTCATCGAGTTCCAGCACGGCTGGATCTTCCTGATCTCGGCCGGTCACCGCGCCTTCCTGGCCGCGGCGGCCGACCACGACGCCGACATCGAGGAGTTCACGACCCGTCTGCACCAGGTGGTGCCCCGGCTGAGCGCGCATCTGACACCACAGGGGGCGGTGAGCAGCCAGTGAACGACGAGCCCGATCTCGAACTGACCTCCGCATTAGTGCCTCTCTTCGTGGTCACGAACGGGCGTTCCCTGCCCCCGGACCACGCCTACGAGCGCACGACCCTCGTGTCGGCGCAGGACGGTGCATCCGCCGCCGGCCGCATGCTTTCCCCGGAGGCGGGCCAGGTTCTGGAGATGGTCACGGACGGCTTTCTGTCCGTCGCCGAAGTGGCCGGCCATACGCACCTGCCGCTGGGGATCGTCCGGATTCTTCTGGCGGAGTTGGAAGAGGGCGGCTTCGTCATCACGAGGAAGCCCGTCCCCCGCGCCGAACGTGTCGATCGAGAAATCCTCAGCGCGGTACTCGATGGCCTCAAAGCCCGATTCGGAGCGTGATACGTGTACCTGGATTCAGCCGTCTCCACCGCGGTCAAGATCCTTGTGGTGGGCCACTTCGGAGTCGGGAAGACCACGTGCATCGGAAGTATCTCCGAGATCGAGCCTTTGCGGACCGAAGAGGAGATCACCGAGGCGAGCGTGGGATTTGACGACCTGTCGGGAACTCCGGACAAGACGACCACGACGGTCGCCATGGACTTCGGCCGCCTGACCATCAGCGACGAGGTGGTGCTCTACCTCTTCGGAACGCCCGGTCAGGAACGGTTCAAAGAGATGTGGGAAGAGCTGTCCCGGGGTGCTCTCGGCGCCCTGGTGCTGGTCGACCCCGAGCGGCTCTCCGAGTCCTTCCCGGTCCTCGACCTGGTCGAGCGCTTCGGCCTGACCTACGCCATCGGCGTCAACCGCTTCGAAGGCACCACCAACTACCCGCTCACGGAGGTGCGCGAGGCGCTGAACCTGTCCGCGGAGACCCCCGTCGTCGCCTGTGACGTACGGGACCAGAACTCGGCGGCGCAGGCCCTCATCACCCTCGTGCATCACCTCCTGTCCCTCATTTCTTAGGAGCCACCCGCCCATGCAGCAGCGTCCCGGCATAGAGGGGCCACCCCCCGGCTGCCCCGCCCACGCCAATGTCCCGGTCTACGGCCCGCAGTTCGGCTCCGATCCCGACAGCCACTACGAATACCTGCGCACCCTCGGCCCGAGCGCGCCGGTCGACGTCGCCCCGGACGTCCAGGTCGAGCTGGTCACCAGCTACGACGCCGCTCTGTACATCCTGCAGAACCCCGCTTCGTTCGTCCGGGACTCCCGGCGCTGGAACGCGCTGAACCAGGGGCGTGTCCCCGAGGACAGCCCGGCGCTGCCCATGATGGGGTACCGGCCCAACGCGCTGTTCAGCGACGGCGCGGCGCACGCCCGGCTGCGCCAGGCCGTCACGGACAGTCTGGCAAGCGTCAACGAGCTGCACCTGGTGCGGCAGACCCAGCAGTCCGCCGACTACCTGATCAGCCGGTTCAGCACCGACCGGCTCGGCCAGGCCGAGTTGATGGCCGACTACGCCCAGCCGCTGCCGCTGCTGGTCTTCAGCGACCTGTTCGGCTGCCCGCCGGACATAGGCGACCGCGTCATCGTCGGCATCAGCGGCATCTTCGACGGCACTCCCAACTCCGACCAGGTGCTGGGTGAGGCGCTCGGGGAGCTGATCGCCCTCAAGCGGCGCCGCCCCGGACAGGACCTGACCACCCGTCTGATGGAGCACGCCGCGGGGCTGACCGACGAGGAGGTGCTGCACCAGCTGGTGACCCTGCTCTCCGGAGGCACCGCTCCCCTGGCGGCGGCCATCGGCACGAGCAGCGCGCTGATCCTCGACGAGCAGTGGCAGGCCGGCCTGCCGATCGAGGACGCCGTCACCCAGGTCCTGTGGAACTACGCGCCGATCGCCAACTACGCGGCCCACTACCCGACGCACGACGTGGAGTTGGGCGGCAGGACGCTCAAGGCCAACGACCCGGTCCTGATCTCCTTCGCGGCGGCCAACACCGATCCCCGGCTGGCGCAGCACCGTGAGCAGCTCAGCGCGAAGGCGCATCTGGCCTTCGGGGCGGGTCCGCACGCCTGTCCGGCCAAGGACCCCGCGTTCATGATCGCCGTCACCGCCGTCGAGTCCCTCCTCAATCGGCTGCCAGACGTCGAAGTGCGCGTGCCTTTCAAGGACTTGAGCTGGGTTCCGGCCCCGTGGAGCCGTTCGCTGGTGGCTCTCCCGGTCCGGTTCACGCCCCGGGTCGTGGCGCCGACGCCCGCGCAGACGCAGGCGCCGCAGACGGCCGCCCCCGCCGCGCCGATGGCCACCACCGCTGCGCCGCGGCCTGCGGCCGCGGCCAAGCCCAAGGCGGGCATGTTCAGCCGCTTCCTGGCATGGACCCGAGGGGAGTGACGAAGGCAACCCCAACGCGCATAGTCATTTCGTATGTTCAAGCCACCGTTGGGGTATGCATGGCGGCTGATACCTAGAAAGGAGCCGTCGTGGAGACAGCGGTAACTCCGCCCCCCGACAGACGTTTTGCGGTCTCGCTCTTCTCTCGTCTACGGACAGCGAAGGGCCAGGCCAACCCCTTTCCGATCTACGCGGAGCTTCGGTCAAGGGGCGGAGTCATCGCAGCGCCCTGGGGAGGTCATCTCGTCACGCGCTTCGATCTGTGCGATCAGGTCCTGCGCAACCGTGACTGGCTGGAGCCCGACGCCCGCTGGCGCGAACAGCAGGGCGACGGCACCCGTTGGACCGCTCCCTCCTCACGTGAGATGAGCAGGACGCTGCCCGCCCTCAATCCCCCCGAACACACCTGGGTGCGCCGATCGGCCGGCATGTTCGACCGCACCTCCCTTGAGGAGATCCGTGGCACGGTAGGCCGCATCACGGGCCGGCTCATGGACTCCCTCGCCGACCGGCTGCGCGATGGAGAGGCCGATTTCAACGCCCTGGTCAGCGAGGAACTGCCGGTCGCCACCATCGGGCACTGGCTGGGCCTGCCGAGCGCCGACTTCCCCCGGCTGCGCGAGCTGACCCACGACCAGGTGTTCACCCAGGAGTTGCTGCCCTCGGCCAGTCAACTGGCGCTGTCCGACGCGGCCACGGCCGAACTTCGCGCCTACTTCCTGGAACTGGTGCGCGAGCGACGCGCCCACCCGGGCGACGACCCCGTATCGCGCTGGATCACCCTCTGGGACGCCATGGAGCACGACCGGGACAAGGCCGACGAGGCCGTCTACTTCCTGTCGCTGTTCGTGCTGCTGGCGGCCCTGGAGACGACGTCCACCCTGTTGTCGACCATGACCCTGCTGCTCCTCGAACACCCCAGGCAGTGGGACCGGCTCACCGTCCACCCCGACCTCGTGCCGGCCGCCGTGGAGGAGTCGTTGCGCTACGACCCGCCCACCCACGTGATCAGCCGCGTCTCCTCCAGGGACACCGAGCTGGGCGGTGTCGAGGTACGCAAGGACGAGATGGTCCACCTCATGGTGGGGGCGGCCAACCGCGACCCCGCCAGGCACGAGGACCCCGAGTTGTTCAACCTGCACCGCAAACCGGCCCACCTGGCCTTCAGCGGCGGCATTCACTACTGCCTCGGCGCGCCCCTGGCCCGGCTGGAGGCCCAGACCCTCCTGCACCACCTGGTCAGACGCTTCCCGCGGCTCACCCTGGTGCGCCGTCCGACCTGGGCGCCGCGCGTGGCGTTCCGGCGCCCGCTGAACCTGGATGTCGCTCTCATATGATCGAAATGACCAATACCTTCGACAACTTCCCCTACAAGGCGATACACGTCGAGCAGGACGGACCTGTGCTCCGGATCCGGCTCAACCCGTCGGCGCAGGACAGCTCGCTGACCGTCGCGGCCCTCGACGACCTCGTCTCCCTGCTCAACAGCCTCCATGAACGGCCCGACATCCGCGTGCTGCTGCTGTCGGCGGTGGGCGACGACTTCTGCCTCGGCGCCGATCGCGACGAGTTCCAGGCGGCACTGGCGGAGGACCCGACCGGCGGTGCGATGCGCCGCATCGTGGACAAGGCCTACCGCGTGTGCGACGCCCTGGAGAACTCGCACGCGGTGACCATCGCCAGACTCCATGGCAGGGTCGTGGGTGCCGGCCTGGCGCTCGCCTCTTTCTGCGACCTGCGCGCGGGGGCGGACAGCTGCCGGTTCCGTATGCCGGAGATCGCCCTCGGTCTGCCCCCCGCCTGGGGAGGCGCCATGGGCCGCCTGGTCGCCGAGGGCGGGGCCGCCAGGATCCGTGAACTCATGCTCACCTGCGAGCCGTTCGACGCGGCCACCGCCCACCGGCTCGGTCTCCTGCACAAGGTCGCGCCCGTGGAGGAGCTGGACGCGGCCGTCGACGCCTGGATCAGGCCCCTCGTCCGGCGCGTGCCGGAAGCCCTCACCCTCACCAAGCGCATGCTCGCCGGCTACGCGCGGGCGGACCGCACCGCCGACGTCGCGCTGCTGGACGCGCACCTCCTCACCGCACAGCTCAACCAGGGCCGGGCCGTGGCCCAGCGCTGACCGCGCTTTCCGTCCGTACGCGCCCGACGCTCCCCCGGCGTCGGGCGCGTACGGCGTTTCCGGCGTCCGTGACGACGGCGGGCCCGGCCGGGACGACGCACGGGGACGCATCCGCCGCTCCCCTGCGGTGGGCGGATGCGTCCCCGGTGCCCCGAGCGGCACGGCGTGCGCCCGGAGCCGGTCAGGCGGTGCCGGCCTCCGGGGCCGGGCGGGTCAGGACGAGCGCGATGACGACGACGCTGAGGATCGTGAACACGGCGACCAGGGCGACCACCGCGGCGGGGACGCCGCTGACGAAGAACGCCGGTAGCGCCGAGACCACCGACAGGATCCGGGAGCCCGCCACGACGCGGGAACCGGTCCGGTTCAGCGTGCGCCAGGTGTAGAGGACCGCCAGCACCGTGATCACGCCGAGCACGCCGTCGGCGATGGCGACGGCCGTCGGCGGCCCCTGGGTGTCCGAGTCGGGCTCCGGGAGCATGAAGAAGTTGCTCATGTCGAGCAGGCCCAGGAGGCCCGCGAGAACGAGGCCCACCTTGTTCTTGCGGGTGAGGGCGGGGACGGTTTCCGTGCGGCTGGTCCGGCTCATCTGGGCTCCTGTGTCCGGGAGTCGGGGCGCCGGTGCGGCGACCCGGTGCGGCGAGCATGCGACAGCGGCGTTCCGGCGCGCATCGGTGGTTCGTCCCCGACGGCGGGGAGGTTTTCCCGTACGTCCTGGGAGAAGAGCCTCCCCGCCGGGAACCGGTCTCCGCCATCATCGGGACATGACCTCCGCGGCCCGTCCCATCCGAGTGCTCATCGCCGACGACCATCCCGTAGTACGGCGCGGGATGAGCGCGCTGCTGACCTCGCTGGCCGGGGTGGACGTGGTGGCGAGGCGGCCACGGGCGAAGAGGCGGTGCGCGAGGCGCAGTTGAGCCGTCCCGACGTGGTGGTGATGGATATCCGGATGCCGGCGATGGACGGCGTGGAGGCCACCCGGCGGCTGACCGCGCTGCTGCCCGACGTCGCGGTGCTCGTCGTCACCATGTACGAGGACGACGAGACGGTGCTGTCGGCGCTGCGTGCCGGGGCCCGCGGCTATCTCCTCAAGGGGGCCCAGCAGGAGGAGATCCTGACCACCATCCGGTCCGTGGCGACCGGCCAGTTCGTCATCGCGCCGGGCGTGGCGGCCCGCCTGCTCGGCCAGGTCGGACCGCCGCCCCGGCCGCCCGACGCCTTCCCCGAACTGACCGCCCGGGAGCGCGAGATCCTCGACCGGGTGGCACGCGGCCACGGCAACGGCCGGGTCGCGGCCGAGCTGGAACTGGCCGTCAAGACCGTCGCGAACCATCCGCCATCTTCGCCAAGCTGGGGGTGAGCGGCCGGACCGAGGCGATCCTGCTCGCCCGCGAGCGGGGACTGGGCGACGACGCGTCCGGCCCCGCCACATGACCGCGCCCCTGCCGACCGCTCTGCGCTGTGCCGCCCTCGCGCCGATCGCCGGTGCGTCGGTCGCGTCCCTGTGGTGGGCGCCGCCGTCCCCGTCCGAGCGGTGGGTCCTGTGGGCCCTCGTCGTCGGCCTCGGGCTGACGGCGGCGTACGCCCTGGTCACCGCCCGGCGCGGGGCCTCGGCCGCCTCCCGGCTGCTCGCCCTGTCCGCGGCGGCGCTGCTGAGCGCGCCGCTCGCGGCCGCGGCCGGTGTCCCGGACCTCGCCGTCGTGCCGGTGGTGCTGGCCTCGACGGTCACCGTGCCGCTGGCGGCCCTCCGTGTCGTCGAGGTGCGGCCGGTGTCGCGGACGCTGCGCTGGATGGAGGCGTCGATCGCCGTCTGCGGGGCGGGCTGCGCGGCCGCGTCGGTGACGGGTGGCGAGCCGGCGCTGATCGCGGCCGGGGTGGCCTCCGGGACCGCGATGTGCGCCGGCACCTGGGTGCTGTTCGAACTCACCTCCGGCGACGACCGGCGCCGTGTGCTGTGGCTGGTGCTGGGCGCCGCCGCGACGACGCTGGCCGGGATGCTGCTGTTCGCGGTGGACAACTCCCTCGCGCTGGGCTTCCCGACCACCGTGGTGACGGTCGGCGTGGTGTCCCTGCTGCTGCCGGGCGCCATCACCGTGGCGCTGGTCGCGCCGCGCGCGGTGGACGTCCGGGTGGTGATGCGCGGCGCCGCCGTCCTGATCGTCATGCTCGCGTTGAGTGCCGCGGTGTACGAGGGCCTCGCCGCCGTGTGGGAACTGGCGGTGGGCACGCGGCCGGGCAAGGGCGTACCGCCCCTGCTGGCGGCCGGGATCGCCGCCGGGTACCAGCCGGTCCGGCGTCATGTCGAGGCGGTGATGGACGAGATGCTGTTCGGCCGGTCGGCCGACCCGGTGGAGACGCTGACCCGGCTCGGCACGGACCTGACGACCGGCGCCCCGCCTCCGCTGTGGCTGCACACCCTGCGCACCACGCTCGGCGTGCCCGGCATCGAGCTGTGTCAGGAGGACACCGTGGTCGCCACCGCGGGGACCGTCGACGCGGACCACGTCCAGGTCACCGCCCTGCGCGCGGACGGTGAGAAGGTGGGCGATCTCGTGGTCGGTCTGCCGCCGGGACATCTGCGGCTGCCCCGCGCCGCCGCCGCGGTGGTCGACCTGGTCGCGGCCCCGCTCGCGCAGGCCCTGCACGCGGCCCGGCTCAGCGAGCAGCTGCGCCTGTCCAGGGGCCGCACGGTGACCGCGCTGGAGGAGGAACGGCGGCGCATGCGCCGCGATCTGCACGACGGGCTGGGCCCCACCCTGACCGGCATCGCCTACACGGCGGACGCGGCCGTCAACCTCATCGCCACCGATCCCCGGCACGCGGTCGAGACGCTGCGCGCGCTACGCGCCGACGTGGGCGACACGATCACCGAGATCCGGCGGATCGTCTACGGGCTGCGCCCCCGCGCCCTCGACGAACTCGGCCTCGTCGAGGCCATCCGCCAGCGCACCGCCCCGCTGCGGGTCGCCGACGGGCGCCCCCTCACGGTGACGGTCGACGCCCCGGAGCAGTTGCCGCAGCTGCCCGCGGCCGTCGAGGTCGCCGCCTACCGGGTGGCGGTGGAGGCCGTCACCAACATCGCCCGGCACGCCGCCGTCACCGCCGCCACGCTCACCCTGGAACTGCGCGACAGCACCCATCTGCGGTTGACCGTCGCGGACTCCGGCTGCTGCACCGAGCCGTGGACGCCCGGCGTCGGCATCCAGTCCATGCACGAGCGCGTCGAACAGATCGGCGGCACCCTGACGCTCCGCACCACGCCCGAGGGCGCCACGATCACCGCCGAACTGCCCCTGTCCATCCCGGCGTGACGTCGTCCGCCGCGCGCGGCACCAGCCGTCGTCCCGGCCGCCGCCGAGAACGCCGTCGCCGCTTCACACCTCTGGCCCCGGGGACTTACCGAACGGTATACAAGCCCAGTCGAACGTGCGACGGCGGCGCCCCGGTGCCGGCCGCGTGCGATGTCCCGGCCCAGGGGGAGGAACTGATGGCTCATCAGGAACGTTCGGATGCCGTGGTCAGAGGGCGGCGGTGGCCGGCCGCGGTGGGGGCGGCGCTCGGCGGATGCGCCCTCGTCGCCGCTTCCACGGCGCCCGCCTCGGCGCACGGCGCGGGGCCCGGCGCGGGGCCCGGCGCGGGGCCCGGCGCGGGGCCCGGCCGTGCCGTGCACTACGTGTCGCTCGGGGACTCCTACACCTCCGGTCCCGGAATCCCGCGGCAGGTCGATGCCAACTGCGGGCGCTCGGACCGCAATTACCCGTCGATCGTCGCGGCCGAGCGGAACGTCGCCTCGTTCAAGGACGCGAGCTGCGGCGGGGCGACGACCGAGGAGATGTGGAAGCCGCAGGGCACCAACGACGCCCAGCTCAACGCGCTGCGCAAGGACACCGACCTGGTGACGGTCCAGATCGGCGGCAACGACATCGGGTTCGGTTCCATCATCGCCGCCTGCGCCCAACTCGGCTCCCAGCAGCCGGACGGAGACCCCTGCCGGCGCCACTACGCCGTGTCCGGCGTCGACCGGCTGACGCTCGACATCGCGCGGACGGCACCGAAGGTGGACCGCGTGCTGCGGGCCGTGCACGCCAGGGCACCGCATGCCCGGGTGCTCGTCGTCGGCTACCCGGACCTGCTGCCCGACGACGGCAGCGGCTGCTTCCCCTCGGTGCCGTTCGCCTCGCAGGACTTCCCCTATCTGCGGGACACCGAGAAAAGGCTGAACACGATGCTCCGCCTGGTGGCCGCGTGGAACCGCGCGGAGTACGTCGACACCTACCGGCCCACGGTCGGCCACGACATGTGCAAGGCTCCGGCGGACCGCTGGATCGAACCGCTGCAGCCGGCCTCGCCCGCGGCCCCGGCCCACCCCAACGCCAAGGGTGAGGAGGCCATGGCCCGCGCGGTGCTGGAAGTCCTGGGCAAGCAGCACGGACGGGGCTGAGTCCCGGCCGGCGGGCGTGCGGCGAGCCCCGGCCGGGCGCCCGCCGCACGCTCCCGCGGGTGCGGTCCCGGCAGGCCGACGGGCCCGCGCGCCATGTCACAGGCGCGGGGTGTCGAACCAGTCCCTCGTGTCGGGTCCTGTGGCCAGGAACAGCATGACGGCGCCCAGCACGGCCCCGGCGCTCCACGCCCTGTGGTGCGCCAGGGCGCCGACGACCCCGGCGGTGATCACCAGCCAGCCGATGACGATCGCGCCGGCGCGGACGCCGTTGCCGCCGTTCGCGATCTTCAGCGCGACCACCAGCGACATCACGGCCAGCACGGCGAGAGGCAGAGCCGCGAGGAACAGAAGACCCATGGCCGGCTCGCCGAAGGCACCGCTCTCGACCGTGGCACCGGCCACCGCGAAACGCAGGGCCACGGTGCCGCTGATCGGGACCACGAGGAGGAGCATGACGCGGACGGTCCTGACGGGGGTCGGTATGCGGGTCATGGCAGGCATCGTGGCGGGCACCGGCGTGGCGGTCAACGACCCGATGCGGCAGGCGCGCGGACATGACCTCGCCGAGCCCGATCCGCAACCGGCTCAGACCGGTTCGCTCAGGCGGCGGGCGGCCTGGGTCGCCCGCTGGGAGGCGCGGTGCCGTCGCCCGCGGCGGGTCAGGCCCCAGGGTTTGAGCACGGAGATCACCGTCATGAAGACGTATGCGGTCAGGGAGACGACCGGGCCCATCAGGACGCCGCGAAAGCCGGACAGCGGCTCGCCCGCGGCGACGGCCTCGACCGCCGAGTTCACCTCGGGGCGCAGCGCGAAGACCGTGGCGGTGGTCGTGGCCAGGGTCAGCCAGAACTTCGTGTAGACCCACCGGTGCCGCGCCAGCCCCCACGGGGTACCCAGAGACAGCACCAGACCGCTGAGCAGGGTGAGGAACGCGACCGGGAGCAGGAGCCAGTCGGCGAAGAGTTTCATGGCGCGGACCGAGGTCTCCACGGTCACCGCGGACTGCGTGGTGGTCGCGGCTGTGCCGAGGGCGAGCAGTCCGAGTGCGAGGCCGAGCCAACTGGCGGAGGCGACCACATGGACCACGAGGAAGGCACGGCGTGCGGGGCGGCTTGTTCTCACCCGCCACACGGTGCCGGACGGCGGCGCGGCCTGCGTCCGACGTGGGGAGTAACCCGGTGTACCGGCCTCGGCGTACGGGGCCGGGCCTCCTCCGTTCGGGTGCGCGTGGGCCACGGCGCCGACCCCACCGCTCGCCCGCCGCGCACGCTGGGGACAGCGCCCCCACCGGGCCGGCACCCCCTGATCAAGGAGAGCGACATGCCCATCGATACCGTCGAGCGATTCCTGGCCGCCCTCGACCCGCACCACCGCGAGCACGTCCAAGGCCTGTCACGCGAGGAACAGGAGAGCCTCGCCGCCGCCTGGGAGACGGAGCTCCAGGAGGACACCGATCTCGACACACTGAGCGAGCTGTCGCCGTCGGCGGCCGAGAGCGAAGCGGCGGCTCGCGTGGCCAGGAAGCTCCTCGAACACTGAACGAGGGGGCGGCCCCGGCGCCCGGCGGCCGGTCGGCCCCCGTCTCCGGCCGCCGGGGCGCGCCCGCACGCCCTCCGGGTGCGTCCGCGGGAGTACGCGGCCGCCGACGCCGTACTCCCGCTGTCGTACGGGTACGTCGTTGTACGGGTACCTCACCGCCGGGGTGGGTCCGGGGCGGCGGGCGGTGTCGCCGGCACGGCGCCGGGACACGCGGGGTCCCGGCGCCGGCGCCCGTCAGGTCCCGGCGGCCGCGGCCACGGCCTGCCGGGCCGCCCGCTCCACCAGGGAGACGCCGTCGCTCATCGACGCGCTGCCGTCGGACAGCACGGCGACGAGGTAGCGGTGTCCGTCCACCGTGATCCCGCCGACGCTGTTGACGTCCCAGAGCCCGGAGGTGGTGCGCTGGAGCCAGCCGTTCTTCAACGCGTACCGGGCACCGGAGGCCGCCGAGACACCCCACGCCTGCTCGCTGGAGACCCGGCTCATCAGCGTCCGGATGTAGGTCCGGGACTCCTTGTTCAGCGGGGAGCCGGTCTTCGACGCCCCGGCACTGTCGGACACCGACAGCAGAAGGCGGAGCTGGTCACTGGCCGTCGTCCGCGTCAGCCCCCACTTGCCGCCGGGACCGCCCTTGGTCGAGGTCAGCCCCAGGCGCTTGTTGGCCGCGTCCAGACCCGGCGCCAGGCCGATCTTGCGCCACAGGGCGTTCGCCGCCGCGTTGTCGCTGTTGCGGATCATCGGCTCGGCCAGGGCGCGTTCCTGGGCGGTGAGATGCCGGCCCTCGTCCTGTGCCCGGAGCAGCAGCGCCGCGAGAATGTCGACCTTGACGATGCTGGCGGTGTCGTACGGGGCGTCCTCGCCGTACAGCAGCGGCTTCCGGCTCGCGCCGTCGAGGCTGAGCACCGCCGCCGTCACCCGTGCCTTGCTGTGCGGCTGCGGCGCCGCCGGGGCGACCGCCGCGGCGTGGGGGGCCTGCTCCGCAGGCGCGGCGACCGCGGGGGCCGCGTGCAGCGCGCCGAGGGAGAAGAGGGTCGTCACCGAGGCCAGGAGGGCACCGGCGCAGGCGCCGGCACGGCTGCCCCGGCGCCTGGCCGAGGTCTTCGAATGCGGCATCGAACGCGGATGGGACATGGTCGGGCAGGCCTCCGCAATGGGTCGGCAAACGGGGGAAACTGCTTGGCGAAGGTAGACAAAATGCGCGCCAGGCGAAGTGGCCGCCGTCACTGCGAACCCGTTTTGGCCTGAATTGTGAGAAAACCCACCCCGTCACCCCACCCCCGTCACGTCACCCGTCGATCACCGAAAGCGGCGCAGCCGTCTCACCGGCGCCGCCGGGACGACCTCTGCCCGGCTCGGGCAGGACCGGACGCCGGGCGCGCCACGACCGTCGGGACCACGAGTGCCGCCCGCCTTGCCCGTGGTGGCGCAGTCTGCCCGAGGTCGCGCTCGAGTTCGTCGAGGGCCCTGCGGGCCGCCTCGATCCGGGCGGCGAGGTGCTGCTGGACGTCCGGGGAGCAGGCGGCGTCCCCCGCTTCGGCAGGCTCGTCCCTCTCCATCTCCCGGGCCTCCTCCAGGGACGTGATGACCACGCCGATGAGGACGTTGACCAGGACGAAGGAGGCCAGCAGGACGTAGGAGGCGTAGTAGATCAGGCTCCAGCGCGAGACCTCCAGGCCGCTGTGGACCGCGTCGCCGATGCCGTCCAGGGTCATCAGCAGGAAGAGGGTCAGGACGGCGCGGCCGATGGAGCCGTAGTGCTCGGGGTCGTGGCTGCCGAAGAAGACCCAGCCGACCATGGCGTACACGTACAGCAGCAGGGCACCGACCAGGAGGAAGCTCAGGGTGCCTGGCAGACTTCGGCCCACCGCGACCAGCACGATGCGCACCTGCGGCAGGAAGCGGGCGGTGCGCAGCACGCGCGCCAGCCGCAGCAGCCGCAGCACCGTGGCGTTCTCCCGTACGACGGGTACGAAGGCGCACAGGACGACGACCAGGTCGAAGGAGTTCCACGGGTCCTTCCAGAACTCCCTGGGGCGGTCGGCGCAGGCCATCAGCCGGACGAGGATCTCCACCGTGAAGGCGGCCAGGCAGACGTGTTCCGCCTGCCGTAACCAGTGGTGCCACTGCGCCGCCGGACCGGAGTACGTCTCCACGCCCAGCAGCGCGGCGTTGAGGAGGATCATCGCGAAGACGCCGAGGGCGAACCAGCGGGCCTCGGTGACGGTCCGGCAGCGGCGTGCCAGTTCTCCGCGCAAGGACCGTGAGGCGATGTCGGCGTTCTGATCGTGCTGCTCCGGCATCTGCTGCCCTTGCTCCTTCACATGCGGTGGCAGTCCCGGCCGACCGGGCTGGAAGGACGGGCTTGTCGAGTGATGATCATCCTCCAACACGGACTTCCGCGGCACCGTGGATCGCGACACGTTCGCGGACCGCGTACCGCACGTCGTGTGTGCGGTACGCGGCCATCGTGTGCGCTCAGCCCCGGGCCCCCGGTCCGGTGGTCACCTTCGGGTGCCGCAGTACGGGCGGAAGGCCGCGCCGTCCGGCAGCTCCTGGTGGCAGGCTGTCAGGCAGCTCCTGGCGGCAGGAGGAGCAGCTGTCCGTCCGGGCGAGGCGGTGTCCGCAGGCGGGGCAGAAGGTCGCGCCCCTGGTCCCGGCGCGGCAAAAGCGGGCAGACAAACCGGCGTGGGGTGGCGACGTCGGAGTCCTGGCCGCGCTGCCGCCCACGCGACGCCCGTCCTCGTCGTGCGGGTTTCCGGAATTCGGCCAGGAGCGCGGGCGCCCCGGCAGCTGGTGCCCGACGACTGGTCCTGGGACAAGGGGGTACGCGTGTGGTGAACAGATACAGCTGAAGACTCGGGCAGCGCCGGCGCTGCCCGCGGGTTCGGCCCCGTGGACGTCCTGTGCCTGCGCTCGTCGGGCTCTGGCTGGTTCTGCCGACCTCAGGTCGAAGGGATTCCGCTCATGACTGACGACACCAGCGACTCCGTTCGCGAACAGGCCCGCCCGGCCGACTCGAGGCCGGTCGCCTACGCGGATCCGGCCCCGCTGGGCCTGGCGGGGTTCGCGATGACCATCATCCTGCTGTCCATCATCAACACCGACCTGCTCAAGGAACCCGCTGCGATCTTCCCGGTGCTCGGGCTCGCCGCGTTCTACGGCGGCCTGGCGCAGTTCGTCGCGGGGCTCTTCGAGTTCCGGCGCGGCAACACCTTCGGCGCGACCGTGTTCGGATCCCTCGGCGCGTTCTGGTTGACGTACTGGTGGCTGGTGCCGCGGGTGGCGGCCGTCGGCGACGCGCACAACGCCCTGGGTCTGTTCCTGCTCGCCTGGGGCATCTTCACCGCGTACATGGCGGTGGCCGCGCTGCGCACCAGTCTCGCGGTCCTCGCGTTCCTGGTGCTGCTGGCCATCACCTACGTCCTGCTGGCCATCGGCGAGTTCCAGGGCGGCCCGGCGCCGCACGTCGTCACCCAGATCGGCGGCTGGTTCGGCATCGCGTCGGGGCTGATGGCCTGGTACGCCTCGGCGGCCGCGGTGATCAACGCCACGCACCGGCGGACGCTGCTGCCCACCTGGCCCCGCTGAGCCGTCCCGCGGGGGAGACCGGCGACACCCCCTCGTCCCCGGTGTCCGGCCCGGATCGCGCCCGTACCCGGGCCGGGCATACACGGCCACATCGGGGTATTCGGTTGAATGAAGCACTTCTCGCTACGGAGGCGGTCATGCTCGTCCTCGGCGTCATTCTTCTCGTCGTCGGCTTCGTCACCGGCATCTCGATCCTGTGGACCATCGGCATCATCCTCGCCGTGATCGGCCTGATCCTGTGGGTCCTCGGATCGGTGGGCCACGCGGTCGCCGGTCGCCGTCACTACTGGTGACGGACCTGCGACGACAGGAGCGGCGGCCTGCGGGCCGCCGCTCCTGTCGGTGTCCGCCGAGGTGGGCGAGAAGCAGTTCCGGCGTTCAGCGGGCGTGCCCGGCGCGGCGGCCGGACATCCGCCAGATCCTGATCTCGCGCAGGAGCCCCGGCATCTCCTTGATCAGCACTGCGAGCACCAGCCCGCCCACCAGGGCGGCCTCCACCGCCAGCAACTGTTTCGCTGTCATCCCGTTCCTTCCTTCCGTCCTGACCCGGTCCCGATCCCGACGCGGCCCGTCATCCCGGCGAGATGTTCGGCATGGCCTTCGTGATCGCGTCGTGCTTCTTCCAGTGGATGCCCGTGGACCGCCGGGCATCGGAGGTGCCGTCCTGGTGGTGTCCCGTCTGCCGCTCGTAGGGGCCGCTGTTGCCCTGGTGCAGTCCGGAGACGTGCCCGGGGGTGTCGGGCTTCACATCCCGCCTGCCGACTCTGATCGTGCCCATGGTCTGCTCCTCGTCTCCCCCCGGTGTCTCCTCCGGTCGCCGGCCCGGCTCGCGGGTCGCGCGCGGTTCAGCCTTGGTCGGTTCCGTAGGTGGGGGTGTGGGTGGTGGTGAGGGTTTTGCCGTTGCCGAGGTACATGTGGACGCCGCAGGGGAGGCAGGGGTCGAAGCT
>NZ_JBIAXG010000028.1:0-124646 GCF_042896465.1 Streptomyces sp. NPDC001292 | reverse complement strand
GAAGGCCGCCGCCGACTACCAGGACATCTTCGGCAAGGACCGCTACTTCCTGGAGCTGATGGACCACGGCATCGACATCGAGCGCAAGGTCCGCGACGGCCTGCTGGAGATCGGCCGGAAGCTCGGCATCCCGCCCCTGGTCACCAACGACTCGCACTACACCTACGCGCACGAGGCCGGCGCCCACGACGCCCTGCTGTGCATCCAGACCGGCAAGAACCTCTCCGACCCCGACCGCTTCAAGTTCGACGGCACCGGCTACTACCTGAAGTCCACCGAGGAGATGTACGCCATCGACTCCTCGGACGCCTGGCAGGAGGGCTGCGCCAACACGCTCCTGGTCGCCGAGATGGTCGACACCACCGGCATGTTCGAGAAGCGCGACCTCATGCCCAAGTTCGACATCCCCGAGGGCTACACCGAGGTCACCTGGTTCAAGGAGGAGGTCCGCCGCGGCATGGCGCGGCGCTTCCCCGGCGGCGTCCCCGAGGACCGGCAGAAGCAGGTCGAGTACGAGATGGACGTCATCATCCAGATGGGGTTCCCGGGTTACTTCCTCGTGGTCGCCGACTTCATCATGTGGGCCAAGAACAACGGCATCGCGGTCGGCCCGGGACGAGGCTCCGCGGCCGGCTCGATCGTCGCCTACGCGCTCGGCATCACCGACCTCGACCCGATCCCGCACGGCCTGATCTTCGAGCGGTTCCTCAACCCCGAGCGCATCTCGATGCCCGACGTCGACATCGACTTCGACGAGCGCAGGCGCGTCGAGGTGATCAGGTACGTGACGGAGAAGTACGGCGCCGACAAGGTCGCCATGATCGGCACCTACGGCACCATCAAGGCCAAGAACGCGATCAAGGACTCCGCGCGCGTGCTGGGCTACCCGTACGCGATGGGCGACCGCATCACCAAGGCCATGCCCGCCGACGTCCTCGGCAAGGGCATCCCGCTGTCCGGCATCACCGACCCCGAGCACCCGCGCTACTCGGAGGCGGGCGAGGTCCGCTCGATGTACGAGAACGAGCCGGACGTGAAGAAGGTCATCGACACCGCACGCGGCGTCGAGGGCCTGGTGCGGCAGATGGGCGTGCACGCGGCCGGCGTGATCATGTCCAGCGAGACCATCACCGAGCACGTCCCGGTCTGGGTCCGGCACACCGACGGCGTGACCATCACGCAGTGGGACTACCCGAGTTGCGAGTCGCTCGGCCTGCTGAAGATGGACTTCCTCGGCCTGCGCAACCTGACGATCATGGACGACGCCGTCAAGATGGTGAAGTCCAACAAGGGGATCGACACCGATCTCCTGGGCCTGCCGCTGGACGACCCCACGACCTTCGAACTGCTCCAGCGCGGCGACACCCTCGGCGTCTTCCAGTTCGACGGCGGCCCGATGCGCTCCCTGCTGCGCCTGATGAAGCCGGACAACTTCGAGGACATCTCCGCCGTCTCGGCCCTGTACCGCCCGGGCCCGATGGGCATGAACTCCCACACCAACTACGCGCTGCGCAAGAACGGCCAGCAGGAGATCACGCCCATCCACCCGGAGCTGGAGGAGCCGCTCAAGGAGGTCCTGGACGTCACCTACGGCCTGATCGTCTACCAGGAGCAGGTGCAGAAGGCCGCCCAGATCATCGCCGGCTACACGCTCGGCGAGGCCGACGTGCTGCGGCGCGTGATGGGCAAGAAGAAGCCGGAGGAACTGGAGAAGAACTTCGTCATCTTCCAGTCCGGCGCCCGCAAGAAGGGCTTCAGCGACGAGGCCATCCAGGCCCTGTGGGACGTGCTGGTCCCCTTCGCCGGCTACGCGTTCAACAAGGCCCACTCGGCCGCGTACGGCCTGGTGTCGTACTGGACCGCCTATCTGAAGGCCAACCACCCCGCCGAGTACATGGCCGCCCTGCTGACCTCCGTCAAGGACGACAAGGACAAGTCGGCGGTCTACCTCAACGAGTGCCGCCGCATGGGCATCCGGGTGCTCCCGCCCAACGTCAACGAGTCCCAGTCGAACTTCGCCGCGCAGGGCGACGACGTGATCCTCTTCGGCCTGTCCGCCGTGCGCAACGTCGGCACCAACGTCGTCGAGTCCATCATCAAGACCCGCAAGGCCAAGGGGAAGTACGCCTCGTTCCCCGACTACCTCGACAAGGTCGAGGCGGTGGTCTGCAACAAGCGCACCACGGAATCGCTGATCAAGGCCGGCGCCTTCGACGAGATGGGGCACACCCGCAAGGGCCTCACCGCGCAGTACGAGCCGATGATCGACAACGTGGTCGCGGTCAAGCGCAAGGAGGCCGAGGGCCAGTTCGACCTCTTCGGCGGCATGGGCGAGGAGGCCAGCGGCGAGCCCGGCTTCGGGCTGGACGTGGAGTTCTCCGCCGAGGAGTGGGACAAGACGTATCTGCTCGCCCAGGAGCGGGAGATGCTCGGTCTGTACGTCTCCGACCACCCGCTGTTCGGTCTGGAGCACGTGCTCGCGGACAAGGCCGACGCGGGCATCGCCCAGCTCACCGGCGGCGAGCACGCCGACGGCGCGGTCGTCACCATCGGCGGCATCATCTCCGGCCTCCAGCGCAAGATGACCAAGCAGGGCAACGCCTGGGCGATCGCCACCGTCGAGGACCTTGCGGGCTCCATCGAGTGCATGTTCTTCCCGGCGACCTACCAGCTGGTCTCGACCCAACTCGTCGAGGACGCCGTGGTGTTCGTCAAGGGCCGCCTCGACAAGCGGGAGGACGTGCCGCGTCTGGTGGCGATGGAGCTGATGATCCCCGACCTGTCGAACGCGGGGAGCAACGCGCCGGTGATCCTCACCATCCCGGCACTGAAGGTGACACCGCCCATGGTCAGCCGCCTCGGCGAGATCCTCAGCCACCACAAGGGCGACAGCGAGGTCCGCATCAAGCTCCAGGGGCCGCGCAAGACGACCGTATTGCGCCTGGACCGGCACCGGGTCAAGCCGGATCCGGCGTTGTTCGGCGATCTGAAGGTCCTGCTCGGCCCGTCCTGCCTGGCCGGCTGACCAGAACGAGGGGCGTACCCGTGCGCATCGGGTACGTCCCTCGTCGCTTAATGCACTTGCTCAACAGCCCATCTAACGGGCTCAGTTGTGGCCGAAGCGCTTCTGACGTCCCTTGCGGGCCATGGCAGTCGGACTCGTCTGCGGCCCGTGGGCGTGGTGCTCGGGCTGCTGCTCCGACACCGAGTGCTCCGTCTCCTGCGGGCCGTTCGCGGCCACGGACGCCTTCTGCCGGCTGCGGTCCTGCTTACGGTTCTTGGCCATGGTGATCAGCCTCCTGTGGGGGATCTAGGGGCCAGGGCCGGGACCAGATTCACATAGGCCGACAATGAACGCATGTTGGATAATTACCGTATGTAACACGGGGCGTCGGGGCGCGGGCCCCGGAAACGCCACGCCGAAGATCGAGTTCCGGCCGTTAACCCCCGCCGGGTCGGGCAGACTCGAAGCACATCCCGAAGCAACCTCCCGGAAAGAGGGTGGATCGCGTGGACCGCTGCATCGTCCTGGTGGACGCCGGGTATCTGCTGGGCGCCGCGGCCAGTCTCCTCGCCGGGGAGCCGTCGCGGTCCCGGATCACCGTCGACCACACCGCCCTCGTGCAGGGGCTGCGTGAACAGGCCGAGTGCGACACGGAGCGGCCCCTGCTGCGCATCTACTGGTTCGACGGCGCGCCCGACCGCGTACCGCAGCCCGAGCACCGCCGGCTGCGGGTGATGCCCCGGGTCACCGTGCGCCTCGGCGCGCTCACCCGCAGCGACGGACGCTGGGCTCAGAAGGGCGTGGACGCCGCGATGCACGCCGAACTGACCGAACTGGCCCGCAACCGCGCCTGCTCCGACGTCGTCCTCGTCACCGGCGACGGGGACCTGCTGCCCGGCATGATGGCCGCCAAGGAGCACGGCGTCGCCGTCCACCTCTGGGCGGTGCAGGCCGCCGACGGCGACTACAACCAGTCCGAGGACCTGGTCGCAGAGGCCGACGAGCGGCGCGTGCTGGACCGCACGTGGATCACCAAGGCGGTGCGCGCCAAGGAACTCGGCGGCATCTGCGCGCCGCCGCCCGCGCCCCGCCCCGAGATCGCCGCGATCCTCTCCGCGCCGCTGCCCGAGTCCGCGCTCAGCCCGGGCGCCGAAAGCCCCGCCGAACAGCGGCAGCACCCGGCCGCCGCGGCGCGCGGCGGCACCGAGGAGCGTGTGCCCGTCACCAAGGGCGTGCCCACCCCCAAGGACCTCGCCGCCCTGCGCGCCCCCGGCACCCCGCCCGCGCAGCACCCCGCCACGGCGACGCTGCGCTGGTCCTCGGACCGGGGCTGGGTGGACCGGCCGGGCCTGCCCGCCGAGCCGCCCGAGGCCGCCTCCATGCCGACGCTCGCCCAGCTGACGACGGCCGAGCAGCGGTGGGCGGACCGGGAGGAGGACATCACGACCGTCGGCGGCGACCCGTACGAGGTCGGACAGGTCTTCGCCCGGCGCTGGGTCGACCGGCTGGGCGACCAGTCGCACCTGCAGAAACTGTCGTCGATGTACCCCCGGATCCCGCACCGCGTCGACGGCGAGCTGCTGCGCTACGCCGCACGCTTCGGGCTGCTCGCGCACAAGGACGACCAGATCGACGAGCACGACCGGTACGCCATCCGCGCCGGGTTCTGGCGGGAGATCGACGTACGGACGTCCACTGAGCGCGCCCCCGCCGCAGGCGACTGAACCACGGACCGGACCGGCTCGAGGCGCCCCGAGGACGAGCAAGGCTCTGTGACCCCGTACCCTCGTCCCTTGTGAGTACGCGCACGGCACAGGCACTTCGGCCCGGGGACGACGTCGTGTGCGCGGTGCGCGGACTGACCCGGACCTACCCCGCGGTGCGCGGCCGGCGCGGCGCCCCCGGGACGCCCGCGGTGCTGGCCACCGACGGGATCGAGCTCGACGTCCGGCGCGGCGAGATCTTCGGGCTGCTCGGACCGAACGGCGCCGGCAAGTCCACCCTCGTACGCCAGCTCACCGGGCTGCTGCGCCCCGACAGCGGCACGGTCGAGATCCTCGGCCACGACATCGTGGCGCACCCCGAGCGGGCCGCGCGGATCCTCGCCTACCTCGGGCAGGAGTCCACCGCCCTGGACGAGCTGACCGTCTCGCTCGCCGCCGAGACCACCGGGCGGCTGCGTGGCCTGGACCTCAGGCGGGCGCGTGCCGAGCGGGACGCCGTCCTCGACGAACTGGGTCTCGCGCCGATCGCCGGGCGCCCGCTGAAGAAGCTCTCCGGCGGCCAGAGGCGGCTCGCCTGCTTCGCGGCCGCGCTGGTCGGCGAACGCCCGCTGCTGGTGCTCGACGAGCCGACCACCGGGATGGATCCGGTGGCCCGGCGGGCGGTGTGGTCCGCCGTCGACCGGCGGCGCGCCGAACGCGGCACGACCGTCGTCCTGGTCACCCACAACGTCATCGAGGCCGAGACCGTCCTCGACCGCGTCGCCGTCCTGGACCGGGGCCGGGTCATCGCCTGCGACACCGCGGCCCGGCTCAAGGAGCGGGTCTCCGGCGAGGTGCGGGTCGAGCTGGTGTGGCGGGAGCGGGCGCCCCTGGAGGTGGCGGAGGTCGCCGCGCTCAGGGAGCGGGCCGTGGAGTCGGGCCGCCGCTGGACGCTGCGGATGGCGCCCGAGGAGGCCCGCGCCGCCGTCGCCACGGTCACCGGCGGGGCCGCCTTCGCCGCCCTGGACGACTTCACCCTGACCACGCCCAGCCTGGAGGACGTGTACCTGGCGCTGGGCGGCGCCGCCCGGCAGGGGCTGGTGAAGGCATGAACGCGGGGACCGACGGATCCGTGGGGGACTACGCGGGCACCGGGGGGAACCCGTCCGGCGCGGGAGACGCGACCGCGCTCGCCGCCGCGGACAAGCCGGCCGCGTTCGCTGCCGCAGGGAAGGGGAGTAGTTCGACGTGAGTGTCGTACCCGCCGGTGCGCTGCCGGGCGCGGTGGCCGTACAGGACGGCGGCGCCGGTGAGGCGGCCGTGCTCGGGCCGCGGGCGCGGCTGTGGCCGTCGCTGGCCGCCGTGTACCGGGCCCAGCTGTCCCGGGCGCGGGTGGCGCGGATCCCGTTGCTGTTCGTGGCGACCTTCCAGTCCGTCGGCATCATGATCATGATGCGGGGAGTGGTCAGCGGCGGCAGCGAGGCCTGGTTCGTGGTGTCCGGCGCCTCCGTGGTCGTCGTCGCCTACGTCGCCCTGAACCTGCTCGCCCAGTACTTCGGGCAGCTGCGGGCCAGCGGCGGGCTCGACCACTACGCGACGCTGCCGGTGCCGCCCGCGGCCGTGGTGCTGGGCGCGGCGGCCGCGTACGCCTCCTTCACGGTGCCGGGCACGCTCGTGACCGCGGTGTTCGGGTGCGTGCTGTTCGGGCTGCCGCTCGGCAACCTGTGGGTGCTGGTGGCGGTGATCCCCCTCGCCGGTGCCGCGCTCTCCGGGCTCGGCGCGGCCTGCGGGCTGCTCGCGCCGCGCCCGGAACTGGCCACCCTTCTGGGCCAGTTGGGCATGTCGGCGGCGCTGCTGCTGGGCGTGCTGCCGCCCGACCGCATGCCCGAGGCGGTACGGCTCCTGCGTGACCTGCTGCCGTCCACGTACGGCGTGGAGGCCTACGCTCACACCTTCGCGGCCCGTCCCGACTGGGTTCTGGTGGCCGGTGACATGGCCGTCTGCGCCGGGGTCGGGGTGGTCTCGCTGGCCGTGGCCACCTGGGCCTATCGCCGGGCTGCCGTCCGGTGACGCGGCCGTCCCCCACAACTGGCACGATGACAAGGTGACAGCTCCGTTGACTCCGCCACCACCGCCGCACCGGCGCTCCTCACAGTCTTCCGGGTCCTCGGGGTCCTCGGGGTCCGGGCAGGCCCGGCAGCCGGGGCCGGTCTCGCCCTGGCAGTCCTGGCAGGTGCCGCCCGCCGGAGTCCGGCCGGTGAGCGCCTACGAAAAGGACGGGCCCGGACGGGCGGCCGAGATCCGGGAGGCCGTCGTCGTCATGGTCGCCGTGGCGCTCTGCGGGGTGCCGCTGGGACTGCTCTGGCTGCGGCTGGCGCCGAGGGTGCCGCTGATCGCCAATGTGTCCGGGAGCAACTGGGTCGTCTACCTCAAGGACACCGAGGGGGAGCAGGCGATCGGCGTCGACGGCACGTTCACGCTGCTGGCCCTGGCCTTCGGCGTGCTGAGCGCGGTGGTCGTCTTCCTGGTGCGGCGACGCGGGGGTGTGCCGCTGGTGGTGGCCCTGTGCGTCGGAGGACTGCTCGGGTCGCTGCTGGCGTGGCGGCTCGGGGTGTGGCTCGGGCCCGAGCAGGACGTGATCGCCCACGCCAAGGCGGTGGGCAAAGGGGTGACGTTCCCGGCGCCGCTGAAGCTCGAGGCCCAGGGGGCGTTGCTGGCCTGGTCGCTGGCCGCGCTGATCGTCCACCTGGGGCTGACGGCCCTGTTCGGGCCGCGGGACCCGGAGACGTATGGGGACGGGGCGCACGGAGACGGTGCGCATGGGAACGGGGCGCACGGGGAGTCCTCGGCGCCCTAGGCCCGCCAGGGCCGGTCAGGCGCGCCCGATCGGGGCGAGGGCCGCGTTCGTGAGGTCCGCCAGGTCGCCGGGGGACAGTTCCACCTCCAGGCCGCGGCGGCCCGCCGAGACGCAGATGGTGGCGTGGGCGTGGGCCGAGTCGTCCAGGACCGTGGGGAGCCTCTTGCGCTGGCCGAGGGGGGAGATGCCGCCGCGGACGTAGCCGGTGGTGCGTTCCGCGAGGGCCGGGTCGGCCATCGCCGCCCGCTTGCCGCCGACCGCCGCCGCCAGGGCCTTGAGGTCCAGGGAGCCCGCGACCGGCACCACGGCCACCGTCAGGGTGCCGTCGACGTCCGCCACCAGCGTCTTGAAGACCCGGTCCGGGGAGACGCCCATCGCCTCCGCCGCCTCCTCGCCGTAGGAGGGGTGGGAGGGGTCGTGGTCGTAGGAGTGGACGGTGTAGCGCACGCCCGCCGCGGTCAGCGCCACCGTCGCCGGGGTGCCGCCCGCCCCTTTTTCCTGCTGCTTCTTCGCCTTCTTGGCCATCCCGACCCGTTCCTTCAGTTGAGACTCGTCGGGCCGCGGGTCAGCTCCGCGGCCGGCAACGACGGCAGACTACGGAGGATCGCCGTCTCCCGGCGAAGGAGTTTCAGCTCGTCACGCAGCCGGGAGGAGACGTCGGGCGCCTGGAGCAGCCGTTGCTTCGTCGGAATGTCGAGCATCATCGCCGCCGCCACCAGGTACGACACCACACTCGGCTCGTCCGGCAGCTCCGCGGCCGTGGACAGCGACCGCTCCCGCGCTCCCGCCAGCCGCTTCTGATACTGGCGGAAGGACCGCAGCACCCCCTCGGCCAGCGGGACCGCCTCGTCGCCGGGCTCCTCGGTCAGCTCCCGCAGCTCCGCCACGAGGAACGGACCGGAGGCGTCGACCGACAGCAGCCGGACCCGGGTCGTGCCCGTGGCCAGCACCTCGAAGGTGCCGTCGGCCCGCTCCCGGATCGTCGCCGCGTCCGCCACACAGCCCACGGAGTGGAAGGCCTTGGCCGGATCGGGGCCGAAGCCGGCGGAGGGGCCGCGTTCGGGCAGCGCCGTCGGATCGGGCATGCCCGGGGCGCTCGCGGCCACCTCGTGGCCGTCGCGGATCGCCACGACGGCGAACCGGCGCGGTTCGTCCTCGGGTGTCTTCAGCAGCGCGCGCATCATGGCGCGGTAGCGCTCCTCGAAGACATTCAGGGGCAGCACCAGCCCCGGGAACAGCACCGTGTTCAGGGGGAAGAGCGGAAGGCGGACGGTGGTCACGGCGCAAAAGCCTAATGCTCGCCGCGGCGGGCGCGTCCGCCGAGCCCGTATCGCGGGCGCCGGGACGGCCGCGCGGGCGGTGCCGCCCCCAGGTCGCCGCGCAGCTTCAGGAAGAGGCCCAGCGGGTCGTCCGACAGCCGGTCCCAGGGGAATGAGGTGGCGTACGGCCCGATGAGGCGCAGCTGGACGAGCGCGTCCTCATGGCGGTCGAGCCGCAGCAGGACGCAGGTCAGCAGGTTGCGTATCTCCGCGGGCCAGGGGCCGGCCGCCGGGAAGCGGGCGGAGAACGCGATCGCCCGGTCGGCCGCCGCGTGCAACCGGGCCCGCGGCACCTGCGGCCCGCAGCCGTCGGTCAGATAGGCGAAGGCGGCCCGCACCGGCAGCGCCTGGACGAGCGAGTCGGCCGGGGCGTCCTGGGCGGCCAGGTCGGCGAAGTCGAAGCACTCGCGGTGCGAGCCGTGCCAGGAGGCGGCCAGATAGCGCAGCGCGGCCACGTGGCAGCCGTAGTGGTGCGGGGCGCGGCGGACCGCGGCCTCCCACAGCTCCTCGAAGTACCGGTGCCCGGCGCGGCTGCCGCGCGCGTGGTCGAGCGCGATCCGCCACGGCACCGGGTCGCGGCCGTCCGCGCGTGCGGCGGCCGTGATCAGCGGGCTGACCGCGCGCAGCAGCTCGGCCCGCGCGGGCGAGGGCCAGGCGCGGTCGACCGCGAGCTGGGCGGCGACCAGCAGCGCGTCCGGGTCGTGCGGGGCGGCGGCGCGCCAGGCGTCCAGCCACTCGGTGCGCGAGCGGGCGATGGCGGCCAGCCGTGTCGCGTACCGGTCGCGCTCCTCCCACCGGGCCCCCTCCCGGGTGCCGGCGAGCAGCGCCGCGGCGGGCCGGTACGCGCCCTGGGCGGCGGCGACCAGCGCCGGGCCGAGGAGTTCGTCCGGCGCGTCGAGGAGCACCTCGTCGTCGGAGGGGAGCCCGGCGGTGGTGAGCCCGGCGGTGGTGAGTCCGGCGGCGGGGCGGGGGGAGGTTCTTGTCATCCGGGTGGGGCGGATGAACGCGGGCAGCGATGCCATGGTGCCGACCATTGAAAGACGCAGGTCGCGGACGCGCCAGGGGGTTCGGGCAAGGTGAGGAAAGTTGTACGGCGGACGGTCAAGGTGGAGTAAAAGGTGATGCTTCAACAACTGTCTGCGCGCTGTGCGGGAGCGGTTGGAGCGGTTGGAGCGGCGGGAGCGGCGGTCCCGTCGAGGTCCCCGCACTCCCGCGGTCCTGCACCCGGGTCCGGTACAGCCACAGGGCCACGCCCGTCGCCAGCACCCCGATCGCCACGCCCAGTTCCGTGAAACCGCCGTACCCGCTCACCGAGAACCCGGTCGCGCCGACGACCGAGCCGGGGGCGCCGCACGGAACTGGTCCGCGGCAGGCAACGTTCGCCCGTGAAGGAGCGGCGTCCGGTGCGTGCTGCCGGCGTGCCGGCCGGAAGCCCTCGTACCGGATGTACTCGGGGTCTCGGCCGGTGCGGCGAGTGGGGGTCCCTGCTCGAAGAGCTCGAGGGCGTGCCGGGCGTCGCGACGGGGCGAACGTCGTATGTCGGGGCACCAGCTCCGCGCGGGAGCGCCGCTCGGACCAAACTGGAGGCCCTAGTTCCGCCGCAGCAGCCGTGTCGCGCCCGCCGCCACCGTGGTGGCCAGGGTCCAGCCGAGCAGGACCAGCGCCGCGGCGAGCCACTGCCAGCCGCCGCTCAGCTGCCACTCGCCCGCCTGGCCCAGGTCGACGACCGGCAGCAGCAGGTCCAGGGCGAACAGGGCGGGGTTCCACTCCGGGTGGCCGCCGGGGTCGGCCGGGGGCGGGCCCGCGCGTGCGAAGGCGAGCGAGCCGGCCGCCCACAGCACCGCCATCCACACCGCGGCGCGGCCCGGCCGGTATCCGTAGGCCACCGTCCAGTCCTGGACGTAGCCCACGAGCTTGGCGGCGAGCGGCAGGGTCTCGCGGCGGCGGCGCTGCTTGGCCAGCAGCACCTCGCGCGCGTCCACGTCCTCGCCCGCCTCCCGCAGCACGGCGGCGAGGCGCTCGTACGGTTCCGGGTTGTACTCGGCGGTGGCCGCCGCCACCCAGTTCAGCCGCTCGGCCAGCGGGAACGGGCCCCGCGGCACCAGGTTCTCGTAGGCGAAGCCGCCCATGTGCAGACTGCCCGGGCCGGGCCAGCTGCTCGCCCGGTCGACGAGGGTGACGATCCGCGCCCCGGACAGCAGCACCTGTCCGCGCGGCGGCCGCTCCCCCAGGAAGCGCAGCTCCGGCGTCTGCACCCGGCGCAGCGACAGCACCTGCTCGTCCGTGAGGGTGAACCGGGCCCGCTCCAGATCGACCGCGTCGCCGAACCGCCCGTCGTCCAGGCGCACCCCGCCCCGGCACTCGAAGGGCTGAATGCGCGTCCCGCGCGCGGGCGTCACCTCACTCAGCGGCCCGCCCACGCCCGCCGGGGTGAGGTACAGGGTGCGCTCGACGGTGAGCTGCGGCGCGTTCAGCGCGAACCGCTCCCGCGGGTTGGCGAGCCGCGCGCCGCGCAGGCTCAGCGACACGCCGATCTTCGCGCTGCGCAGGCTGAACTCGCCGAACGACTCCAGCAGCTCCGCCTGGAGGTCCTGCCCCACCGTCATCCCGTCGGCGGCTATCGAGCGGCCGGCGCGGTCCCGGTGCACGACCGCCTGGTTGAGCAGCAGGTCCGTGCCGATGTGCGCGTCCGTCAGCCGTATCCCGCCGGTGAACCGGCAGCGCGGCAGATGCAGATCGCCCTCGGTGCGCACCCGGGCCGCCTCCAGGCGCGGCACCGAGCAGTCCACCAGCCGCACGGTGGTGAAGTGCGCCTCCGGCAGCAGGACCTCCTGGTCGAACCGGCAGCCGTGCAGCTCCACGTACGGCAGCACCGCGCCCCCGGCGAGGTCCAGGGCGCCCGTGATCCGCAGGCCGCAGAGCTTCAGGGACGACACGCGCCCGGCGAGCGCGGGCGGCCCGTCCAGCAGCAGCCAGCAGACGACGCGCGCCCGCACGGTCCGCTCGGGCCCCCACGGATGCCCGCCGTGCGGATCGTCCACCACGGCTTCGCCGCTGCGCAGGTCGTACACGCTGCCATTGCGGAAGGCCTGCCACATTCCCGCCTCGGTGGCGGTCAGGTCGTCGGACAGGTCCCCGGAGTGGAAGCCGGCCCCCTCGGCCACGATGCTCCCTCCCTCCCCGGCCCCTCGCTGGTTGACTACGCTTCGTACAACCGGTCATGCCCGATCGGTGACGCTCTGAACACGAAATGTGAAGGGGACCTTCCACGTTCCGTATCAGACACTGATACGGACGGACGGTGCCCGCGCGCGGTCTGAGAGAATTGACACCGTGATCTCCCGAATCGATCTGCGCGGCGACGCCCTCCCCGAGGGCCACGCCCTGCGCGACCTGCTGCCCCGAGCCGACTTCGACGTCTCGGCCGCCCTGGAGAAGGTGCGTCCGATCTGCGAGGCCGTGCATCATCGCGGCGACGCGGCGCTGATCGACTTCGCCGAGAAGTTCGACGGTGTACGTCTGGAGTCGGTGCGGGTCCCGGTCCAGGCACTCAAGGACGCGCTGGAGCGGCTCGACCCGGCCGTGCGCGCGGCTCTGGAGGAGTCCATCCGGCGCGCCCGGCTCGTCCACCGCGAGCAGCGCCGGGCCACGCACACCACCCAGGTGGTGCCCGGCGGCTCGGTGACAGAGAAGTGGGTGCCGGTCGAGCGTGTCGGGCTGTACGCGCCGGGCGGCCGGTCGGTCTACCCGTCCTCCGTGGTCATGAACGTCGTGCCCGCCCAGGAGGCCGGCGTCGAGTCGATCGCGCTCGCCTCGCCTCCCCAGGCCGAGTTCGGCGGGCTGCCGCACCCGACGATCCTCGCCGCCTGCGCCCTGCTCGGCGTCGACGAGGTGTACGCGGCCGGCGGCGCCACCGCCGTGGCGATGTTCGCCCACGGCACCGAGTCCTGCCCGCCCGCGAACATGGTCACCGGTCCCGGCAACATCTGGGTCGCCGCCGCCAAGCGCTACTTCACCGGCAAGATCGGCATCGACACCGAGGCCGGCCCCACCGAGATCGCGATCCTCGCGGACGCCACCGCCGACCCGGTGCACGTCGCCTCAGACCTGATCAGCCAGGCCGAGCACGACCCGCTGGCCGCCGCCGTCCTGGTCACCGACTCCGTGGAGCTCGCCGACGCGGTCGAGAAGGAGCTGGAGCCGCAGGTCGCGGCGACGAAGCACATCGAGGACCGGATCCGTCCGGCCCTGTCCGGCAAGCAGTCCGCGATCGTCCTGGTCGACGGCCTCGACGAGGGCCTACAGGTGGTCGACGCCTACGGCGCCGAGCACCTGGAGATCCAGACCGCCGACGCCGCCGCGGTCGCCGACCGGGTGCGCAACGCCGGAGCGGTCTTCGTCGGCCCCTGGGCGCCGGTCTCGCTCGGCGACTACGCGGCCGGTTCCAACCATGTGCTTCCCACCGGCGGCTGCGCCTGCCACTCCTCGGGCCTGTCCGTCCAGTCCTTCCTGCGCGGCATCCACATCGTGGACTACACCCGGGACGCGCTCGCCGAGGTCGCCCACCACGTGGTGACGCTGGCGGAGGCGGAGGACCTGCCGGCGCACGGCGCGGCGATCAAGGCGAGGTTCGGCTGGAAGGTACCGACGAGCAAGTGAGCTTCGGAATCGACGATCTTCCCGTACGGGACGAGCTGCGCGGCAAGTCCCCCTACGGCGCGCCCCAGTTGGACGTCCCCGTACGGCTGAACACGAACGAGAACCCCTACCCGCTGCCCGAGCCGCTGGTCGAGCGGATCGCCGAGCGGGTGCGCGAGGCTGCCCGCCACCTCAACCGCTATCCCGACCGGGACGCGGTGGAGCTGCGCACCGAGCTCGCCAAGTACCTGACGAGGACGGGCGGCCACCGGGTCGGCGTCGAGAACGTCTGGGCGGCCAACGGCTCCAACGAGGTCATCCAGCAGCTGCTGCAGACCTTCGGCGGTCCGGGCCGCACCGCGATCGGCTTCGAGCCGTCGTACTCCATGCACGCGCTCATCGCGCGCGGAACGGGCACCGGCTGGATCTCCGGGCCGCGCCGCGAGGACTTCACGATCGACCTCGCCGCCGCCGAGCGGGCGATCGCCGAGCACCGCCCGGACGTCGTCTTCGTCACCACCCCCAACAACCCCACCGGCAACGCGGTGTCGCCGGAGACGGTCCTCGCGCTGTACGAGGCCGCGCAGGCGGCCAAGCCGTCCATGGTGATCGTGGACGAGGCGTACATCGAGTTCAGTCACGGCGCCTCGCTGCTGCCGCTGCTCGAGGGGAGGCCGCACCTGGTCGTCTCCCGCACCATGTCCAAGGCGTTCGGCGCCGCCGGCCTGCGCCTGGGCTACCTCGCGGCGCACCCGGCGGTCGTGGACGCCGTGCAGCTGGTCCGGCTGCCCTACCACCTCTCGGCGATCACGCAGGCGACGGCGCTGGCCGCCCTGGAGCACACCGACACGCTGCTGGGCTATGTCGAGCAGCTGAAGGCCGAGCGGGACCGGCTCGTCGGCGAACTGCGCGCGACCGGCTACGACGTGGTCGAGTCGGACGCCAACTTCATCCAGTTCGGGCGGTTCGAGGACGCCCACACCGCCTGGCGGCAGATCCTGGACCGGGGCGTCCTGGTCCGGGACAACGGCGTACCGGGGTGGCTGCGGGTCACCGCCGGAACGCCGGAGGAGAACGACGCGTTCCTCGACGCGGTACGGGAACTGAAGAAGGAACAGGAGCGGAGCGGATGACTCGCGAGGGACGCGTCGGAAGGGTCGAGCGCACCACCAAGGAGACCTCGGTCCTGGTCGAGATCGACCTCGACGGTACCGGCAGGACCGACATCGCCACCGGCGTCGGCTTCTACGACCACATGCTCGACCAGCTCGGCCGGCACGGTCTGTTCGACCTGACCGTGAAGACCGACGGCGACCTGCACATCGACTCCCACCACACCATCGAGGACACCGCCCTCGCGCTGGGCGCCGCCTTCAAACAGGCGCTCGGCGACAAGGTGGGCATCTACCGCTTCGGCAACTGCACGGTCCCGCTGGACGAGTCCCTCGCCCAGGTCACCGTCGACCTGTCCGGCCGGCCGTACCTCGTGCACACCGAGCCCGAGAACATGGCGCCCATGATCGGCGAGTACGACACCACGATGACCCGCCACATCCTGGAGTCCTTCGTCGCCCAGGCGCAGATCGCGCTGCACGTGCACGTGCCCTACGGGCGCAACGCCCACCACATCGTGGAGTGCCAGTTCAAGGCGCTGGCCCGGGCCCTGCGGTACGCGTCCGAACGCGACCCGCGCGCGGCCGGCATCATCCCTTCGACGAAGGGCGCGCTGTGACCGGTCTGTCCACCCTGCTGATCGTCGTCGGCCTGTTCCTGCTCGGCGGCATCATCTCCTTCGTCAAGCAGCAGATGCCGAAGAGCCTCGTCGTGCTGCTGTCCATCGGCGCGGCGATGTGCCTCGTCGCGGGCGTGATGCGGCTGGAGGTGTGGAATTGAGCACCGCTGCGAAAAAGGTGGTGGTCTTCGACTACGGCTTCGGCAACATCCGCTCCGCCGAGCGGGCCCTCGCCCGCGCGGGAGCCGACGTCGAGATCACCCGCGACTACGACGCGGCGATGAACGCCGACGGTCTGCTGGTGCCGGGCGTGGGTGCCTTCGCCGCCTGCATGCGTGGCCTGAAGGACGCGCGCGGCGACTGGATCATCGACCGCCGGCTGTCCGGCGGGCGCCCGGTGATGGGCATCTGCGTCGGTATGCAGGTCCTCTTCGCGCGCGGCATCGAGCACGGTGTCGAGGCGGAGGGCCTGCACGAGTGGCCCGGCACGGTCGAGCCGCTCCAGGCGGACGTCGTGCCCCACATGGGCTGGAACACCGTGCAGGCGCCGGCCGACTCGGAGCTGTTCGCCGGCCTGGACGCGGACGCCCGCTTCTACTTCGTGCACTCCTACGCCGTCCACGACTGGCAGTTGGAGACCCACAACCCAGCGCTGCGCGCGCCCAGGGTGACCTGGGCGACGCACGGCAAGCCGTTCGTGGCCGCCGTGGAGAACGACGCCCTGTGGGCCACCCAGTTCCACCCCGAGAAGTCCGGCGACGCCGGAGCGCAACTGCTCACCAACTGGATCGGAACCCTGTAGAGACATGGCCAAGCTCGAACTCCTCCCCGCCGTCGACGTCCGCGACGGCCAGGCCGTGCGCCTCGTGCACGGCGAGTCCGGCACGGAGACCTCGTACGGCTCTCCGCTGGAGGCCGCCCTGACCTGGCAGCGCGCGGGCGCCGAGTGGCTGCACCTGGTGGACCTGGACGCCGCGTTCGGCACCGGCGACAACCGCCAGCTGATCTCCGAGGTCGCCCGGGCCATGGACATCAAGGTGGAGCTGTCCGGCGGCATCCGCGACGACGACACCCTCGCCGCCGCCCTGGCCACCGGCTGCACCCGTGTGAACCTCGGCACCGCCGCCCTGGAGTCCCCCGAGTGGGTCGCCAAGGTCATCGCCCAGCACGGCGACCGGATCGCGGTCGGCCTGGACGTACGGGGCACCACGCTGCGCGGCCGCGGCTGGACCCGCGACGGCGGCGACCTGTACGAGACGCTGGAGCGCCTCGACAAGGAGGGCTGCGCGCGCTACGTCGTCACCGACATCGCCAAGGACGGCACCCTTCAGGGCCCCAACCTGGATCTGCTGAAGAACGTCTGCGCGGCCACCGACCGCCCGGTGGTGGCGTCGGGCGGTGTCTCCTCGCTCGACGACCTGCGGGCGCTCGCCGGCCTCGTGCCGCTCGGTGTCGAGGGCGCCATCGTCGGGAAGGCCCTGTATGCGAAGGCGTTCACCCTGGAAGAGGCCTTGGAGGCAGTGGCGTCATGACGTCGGAAGCCGTACGGCGCTTGCAGAGCGGAAGTCCTTGGGAAGAGAGCTTCGGTCACGCGCGCGCCGTCGCGGCGGGCGACCGGGTCCTGGTGGCCGGCACGACGGCCTTCAAGGACCGTGTGCTGTACGGAGAGGGCGATCCGTACGAGCAGGCGAAGGTCGCGTTCACCAGCGCGCTGGAAGCGATCGCCGAGTTCGGCCTGGGCCCCGAGGCGGTGGTCCGGACCCGGATGTACCTGACCCATCTGCGGGACGTGGACGAGGTGGGCAGGGCCCACAAGGAACTGTTCGACTCGGTGCGTCCGGCCTCGACCCTGCTGGTGGTCGAGGGCTTCGTGGATCCGCGCATCCTGGTCGAGATCGAGCTAGAGGCATACAGAGGAGCCGTGGATTCATGACCCTGGCGGTCCGAGTCATCCCCTGCCTGGACGTGGACGGCGGCCGGGTGGTCAAGGGCGTCAACTTCCAGAACCTGCGTGACGCCGGCGACCCTGTCGAGATGGCCAAGGTGTACGACGCCGAGGGCGCCGACGAGTTGACGTTCCTGGACATCACCGCGTCCTCGGGCGACCGGGAGACGACGTACGACGTGGTGCGCCGCACCGCCGAGCAGGTGTTCATCCCGCTGACGGTGGGCGGCGGCGTCCGCACCACCGAGGACGTGGACAGGCTGCTGCGGGCGGGCGCGGACAAGGTGGGCGTCAACACGGCCGCGATCGCCCGCCCGGACCTGATCCGCGAGATCGCCGAGCGCTTCGGCCGCCAGGTGCTGGTCCTGTCGGTGGACGCCCGCCGCACTCCCTCCGGGAACTTCGAGGTGACCACCCACGGCGGCCGTCGTGGCACCGGCATCGACGCGGTGGAGTGGGCGCACCGGGCGGCGGAGCTGGGCGCGGGCGAGATCCTGCTCAACTCGATGGACGCGGACGGCACGAAGGACGGCTACGACCTGCAGATGATCGCGGCCGTCCGCAAGCACGTGACCGTACCGGTGATCGCCTCGGGCGGCGCCGGCAAGCTCGCCGACTTCCCCCCGGCCGTCACAGCGGGCGCGGACGCGGTCCTGGCCGCCTCGGTCTTCCACTTCGGCGACCTGCGCATCGCCCAGGTCAAGGAGACTCTGCGGGAGGCGGGCCACCCCGTTCGCTAGTTCGAGGCCGTCGGCGCCCTCGCCTACGTACCCAGCGCCCTCGGCGCCACCGCGGTGGCCGCACTGGTCGGCCTCCTCACCGGCCTGAGCGGCGCCCTGTGCGGGGCGCTGCTGCAGACCCAGTCCGAACCCGCCTACCTAGGACGGGTCACCGCCGTCGCGGGTCTGGTCAGCCTCGGCTTCGCCCCGCTCAGCATGCCGCTGTCCGCCGCCGCGATCGGTGCCTGGGGAACCGGCCCGGTCTTCGCGGGCAGCGCGGCGGTGTGCGCCCTGGGCGGGGTCGTGGCCCTGGCCGCCCCCGCCCTGCGCCGCGCCGAACTGCCCAGCTGACCCCGCACGGCGGCGCGGCGGGGTTCAGATCCCCAGCTGCTTGGTCTCCGACAGCTTCGTGATCGCGTCCTGGTCGCCGACCGTCTCGACCCGGGCCGCGCTCTGCCGGCCGAACGCGAACAGCAGCAGCTCCGACGGCTCGCCCGTCACCGTCACCACCGGCGTGCCCCGGTGCGCGACGGCCGTCCGGCCGTCGGGGCGGCGCAGGACCAGACCGGTGGGGACGCCCCGGCCCAGCAGCCGGGCGGTGCGCTCCAGCCGGGACCACAGGGTCTCCTGGAAGACCGGGTCTAGCTCGCGCGGCGTCCAGTCGGGCTGGGCGCGGCGCACGTCCTCGGTGTGGACGTAGAACTCGACGGTGTTGGCCGCCTCGTCGATCTGCTTGAGCTGGAAGGGTGAGAAGCGGGGCGGGCCGGTACGGATCAGCTGGATCAGCTCCTCGTACGGCTTCGCCGCGTACTCCTCCATCACCTTCCGGAGGCGGGGCGCCAGCGGCTTGATCAGCACGCCCCCGGCAGCGTCGGGACGCCGCTCGCGCACCACCACGTGCGCCGCCAGATCACGGGTGAGCCACCCCTCGCAGAGGGTGGGCGCCTGAGGACCGGCGGTCTCCAAGAGATCGGCGAGAAGGAGCCGTTCACGCTTGGCAAAGGTCGACATGTGGTCAGCCTACGACCGCGTACCGCGTCCGCCCACCCGTCGACCGGCCACCCCACGGCGACGAGGCTGCCCCAGGAGCCCGGAGGCCCCGGTCGTGACACGGCGCTCACCCAGTGGAACGCCGCCCCGGCCGGCGGTCCCGCGCGGCACAATGGCACCCATGACCAGCACGCCCGGTACCCCCACGCCCAGCAGCCTCGACCAGGAGATCGCCCGCCGCCTCAAGCGCAGCGCCGACGGGCTCCTGCCCGCCATCGCCCAGCAGTACGACACCGGCGAGGTACTGATGCTCGGCTGGATGGACGACGAGGCGCTGCACCGCACGCTGACCACCGGCCGCTGCACCTACTGGTCGCGCAGCCGCCGGGAGTACTGGGTCAAGGGCGACACCTCCGGGCACGTGCAGTACGTCAAGTCCGTCGCCCTGGACTGCGACGCCGACACCGTGCTGGTCAAGGTCGACCAGGTGGGCGCCGCCTGCCACACCGGCGACCGCACCTGCTTCGACGCCGACGTCCTGCTGAAGGACGCCGGTTCCGGCGCGGCCGCCGAAGGTCAGTAGGGTCAGCCGCCATGGACCTCGAGACGTTCCGCAAGCTGGCCACCGACCGCCGCGTCATCCCGGTCACCCGCAAGCTCCTCGCCGACGGCGACACCCCGGTCGGCCTCTACCGCAAGCTCGCCGCCGAGCGCCCCGGCACCTTCCTGCTGGAGTCCGCAGAGAACGGCCGTTCCTGGTCCCGGTACTCCTTCGTCGGCGTCCGCAGCGACGCCACCCTCACCGAGCGCGGCGGCCAGGCCCACTGGCTCGGCGTCCCGCCCGTCGGCGTCCCCGCCGAGGGCGACCCGCTCGCCGCGCTGCGCACCACCGTCGAGACCCTGCACACCCCTCGCGACCTCGCCCACGACCTGGGCCTGCCGCCCTTCACCGGCGGCATGGTCGGCTACCTCGGCTACGACATCGTGCGCCGCCTGGAGAAGATCGGCCCCGGCGAGCGCGACGACCTGCGGCTGCCCGAGCTGACCATGCTGCTCACCTCCGACCTCGCGGTCCTCGACCACTGGGACGGCACGGTCCTGCTGATCGCCAACGCGATCAACCACAACGACCTGGACACCGGCGTCGACGAGGCGTACGCCGACGCGGTGGCCCGCCTGGACGCCATGGAGGCGGACCTGTCCCGCCCGGTCGTCCAGCCGCCCGCCGCGCTGCCGCCCTCCGAGCTGCCCGAGTACACCGCGCTGTGGGGCGGCGAGGACTTCCAGGCGGCCGTGGAGGACGTCAAGGAGCGCATCCGCGCCGGCGAGGCCTTCCAGGTCGTCCCCTCGCAGCGCTTCGAGACGCCGTGCACGGCGAGCGCGCTGGACGTCTACCGGGTGCTCAGGGCCACCAACCCCTCGCCGTACATGTACCTGTTCCGGTTCCCCTGCGGGGACGGAGACGCCTTCGACGTCGTCGGGTCCAGTCCGGAGGCCCTGGTGAAGGTCGAGGACGGGCGGGCCATGGTCCACCCCATCGCCGGCACCCGGCCGCGCGGCGCCACTCCGCAGCAGGACCAGGCCCTCGCCGAGGAACTGCTCGCCGACCCCAAGGAGCGCGCCGAGCACCTGATGCTCGTCGACCTCGGGCGCAACGACCTGGGCCGGGTCTGCGAGCCGGGCTCCGTGGAGGTCGTCGACTTCATGTCCGTCGAGCGGTACTCGCACGTCATGCACATCGTCTCCACCGTCACCGGACGGGTCGCGGCGGGCCGCACCGCCTTCGACGTGCTGACCGCCTGCTTCCCGGCCGGCACCCTGTCGGGCGCGCCGAAGCCGCGGGCCATGCAGATCATCGACGAACTCGAGCCGTCCCGGCGGGGGTTGTACGGCGGCTGCGTGGGCTACCTGGACTTCGCCGGCGACTCCGACACCGCCATCGCCATCCGCACCGCCCTGCTGCGCGACGGCACCGCCTACGTCCAGGCCGGCGCCGGCATCGTCGCCGACTCCGACCCGGTGGCCGAGGACACCGAGTGCCGCAACAAGGCGGCGGCGGTGCTGCGGGCGGTGCACACCGCGAACCGGCTGGGGCGGCAGGGCGTTTCTCACGTCCGGCACATGAACCCCGGATGACGCCGCGCCCGCGGTCCGAGCGATAGTGGAGTACGTGACTGCCGTACCTCACCCCCGTTCCGAAGCCGCCGCCCCCGCCCGGTCCGGCCGCCGCAGCCTCGCCGTCGCCCTGCTGTGCGGCGCGCTCGGCGCGGCCGTGGCGCTGCTCGCCACCCGGCAGCGCTGGGCGGAGGGCACCGCGACGGTGGCCGGCGGCGCCTTCCCGCTGACCGCCAAGGGCAGCGAGGTCACGGGCGTGCCCGCGGCACTCGCCATAGTGGGCCTGGCCGCGCTCGTCGCCGTCTTCGCCGTCCGCCGCTCCGGCCGCGTCCTGGTCGCCGTGCTGCTCGCGCTCTCCGGCGCGGGCACGATCGCCGCCGCCCTGCTCGGCGCCACCGACGGCGCCGCCCTCGACGAGAAGGCCGCCCAGGTCTCCGGCGACACCGCCGCGACCGCCGCCGCGCTCAGCCACACCGGCTGGCCCTACGTCGCGGCCGTGGGCGGGGTGCTGCTGCTCCTGGCCGGCCTGCTCGCCCTGCGCTACGGCCGCCTGTGGCCGGCCATGTCCGGCCGCTACGAGCGCTCCGGCGCCCCCCGCTCCCGCGCGCCGCGCCCGGCCGACCCCGATCGCCCCGAGGACCTGTGGAAGGCCCTCGACCGCGGCGAGGACCCTACCGGCACCGGACCCGCCTGACCGCGGCCCGGCCGGGGCGTACCACCTGCCCTGCCCGGCGGTCGCGAGGAGCCACCCCCGATCACGTCGTGTGCACGCGTGCGGGACAATGGAGCCGAGCGTCCGGCTCAGACAAGAACACAGCAACGAGGAGCAAGTCATGGCGGGCAGCAGCCACGGTCACACCCCGGCCGCCTGGACCGGTGTCATCATCGCCTTCATCGGTTTCTGCGTCGCGGGCGCCTTCATGGTGATGGCCCAGCCGGTCGGCTTCTGGGCCGGCATGGGGATCGTGCTGGCCGGCGGCGCCGTCGGCGGCATCATGCGCATGATGGGCCTCGGCCAGAAGAACGAGCACCCGGTGCACCAGGTCGGCCCGCGCGAGCCGGCCCGCGCCGAGGGCTGAGGTCCGCACGGGACCCGCACGAGTCGACAGTGGAAGGGGCGGCCCGGTGCCGCCCCTCGCGCGCGTGTACCCGGTCCGGGGCAGAATGCGAGGCGTGAACCCCGACAGCCAGAGGGTGACGCACGGCCGGACGCCCGTACCCCGCCCGCGGCGCACCCAGGACGCCACCGCCGTCCCCATGCACGCCACGGCCGTGCTCAGGCGGCTCGCCGTCCCCGTCGGGGTCCTGACCACCGTCGCCGGGGCCTTCGCCTACGTCGGGGTCGTGGACCCCAACCAGCCCGGCCACTACCCGGTCTGCCCCCTGCTGCGCTACACCGGTGTCTACTGCCCCGGCTGCGGCGGGCTGCGCAGCGCCCACGCCTTTGTCCACGGGGACTTCGCGACGGCCCTGCACGACAACGCCCTGGCCGTCGCGGGCTACCTGGTCCTCGCCGTGGGCTGGACGCTGTGGGTCCTGCGCGCCGCGCGCGGGCGGCCGCCGCGCCTCGTACTCGGACCGGCGCACCTGTGGAGCCTCGGTGCCCTGCTGCTGGCCTTCACCGTTGTCCGGAACCTGCCGTTCAGTGGCCTGCTCCGTCCTTGATCGGGCACGGTATGTCCAGGTAGTGGGACCGCCGTCCACCGGATGCGAGGTCGGCGCCCGCCTCCGGATACCATCGCAGTGACCACCGGTTTCCCCGCCTGATCGGTTCGCGGCGGGCCGCCGGGGGCGCTCGACCCGCTGGAACAGTCCACCGTCTGGAAGGGGGCCGCTCGCGTGAGTGTGCTCGACGAGATCATCGACGGAGTCCGTGCCGACCTTTCGGAGCGGCAGGCGCGCGTCAGCCTCGACGAGCTCAAGGAGCGCGCGGCGAAGGCACCCGCGGCCAAGGACGGAGCCGCCGCGCTGCGCGGCGACGGCGTCAAGGTCATCTGCGAGGTCAAGCGCTCCAGCCCGTCCAAGGGCGCACTGGCCGCGATCGCCGACCCGGCCGGGCTCGCCGCGGACTACGAGGCGGGCGGCGCCTCCGTCATCTCGGTGCTGACCGAGCAGCGCCGCTTCGGCGGCTCGCTGGCCGACCTGGAGGCGGTCCGCGCGCGTGTGGACATCCCGGTCCTGCGCAAGGACTTCATCGTCACCTCGTACCAGCTGTGGGAGGCCCGGGCCTACGGCGCCGACCTCGCCCTGCTGATCGTCGCCGCCCTGGACCAGCCGGCCCTGGAGTCGCTGATCGAGCGCGCGGTGTCCATCGGACTCACCCCGCTCGTCGAGGTCCACGACGAGGAGGAGACCGAGCGCGCGGTGGACGCGGGCGCCAAGGTGATCGGCATCAACGCGCGCAACCTGAAGACGCTCGAGGTCGACCGCGACACCTTCGAGCGGGTGGCCCCGGAGATCCCGGACGGTCTCGTCAAGGTCGCCGAGTCCGGGGTGCGTGGCCCGCACGACCTCATCGCCTACGCCAACGCCGGCGCCGACGCGGTCCTGGTCGGCGAGTCCCTCGTCACCGGCCGCGACCCGAAGACGGCCGTCGCCGACCTGGTGGCGGCGGGGGTGCACCCGGCGCTGCGGCACGGCCGTAGCTGACGCGAGCCGCTCACCCGAGTGGCCGTACGCCGGTAGAGTGTGCCCCGATGAGCCTCCCGATCGCCGAACCCTCCCGGGACCCGTACGCCCGCCTCGCGCGCGGCTGCCGGCCCCGCGGTTGCCGCGCGCCCGCACGCCGTGTGCACGGCCGCAGGGTGCGGTACGTCATCGGCGACGAACCGGGCCAGGTCAACGGCATGCGATGGCGCCGCCCGCGTGCGCGCCACCAGCGGTGAGCTGAGCCGCGTCGTCCGGTCCCGGACCGGTCGCCCGGTGCCCGCCGCTCCCGGCCCCTGCCGTCGTACCGCGACCGCGGTCCGGCCGCCGGCCGAGTGGCCCGCCCGCTGACGCCCGTGCCCGTACGCCCGGAGCACGGCACGCGCACGCGACTACCGTGACCCTCAGTCCGACCGATTCCGGGGCAGACGCCCCTGTGAGGTATCCGCATGCCCAGCGAGTTCTTCATTCCCGACCCGGAGGGCCAGGTGCCGAGCGCCGAGGGCTACTTCGGTGCGTTCGGCGGCAAGTTCATCCCGGAGGCGCTGGTCGCCGCCGTGGACGAGGTCGCCGTCGAGTACGACAAGGCCAAGGCCGACCCCGAGTTCGCCCGCGAACTCGACGACCTGCTCGCCCACTACACCGGCCGTCCCAGCGCCCTCACCGAGGTGCCCCGCTTCGCCGAGCACGCCGGCGGGGCCCGCGTGTTCCTCAAGCGCGAGGACCTCAACCACACCGGGTCCCACAAGATCAACAACGTGCTCGGCCAGGCCCTGCTCACCAAGCGGATGGGCAAGACCCGGGTGATCGCCGAGACCGGCGCCGGACAGCACGGCGTCGCGACCGCCACCGCCTGCGCGCTCTTCGGCCTCCAGTGCACGATCTACATGGGTGAGATCGACACGAAGCGGCAGGCCCTGAACGTGGCCCGGATGCGCATGCTCGGCGCCGAGGTCGTCGCCGTGAAGTCCGGCAGCCGCACCCTGAAGGACGCCATCAACGAGGCGTTCCGCGACTGGGTCGCCAACGTCGACCACACCCACTACCTGTTCGGGACCGTCGCCGGACCGCACCCCTTCCCGGCCATGGTCCGCGACTTCCACCGGGTCATCGGCGTCGAGGCGCGCCGCCAGCTCCTTGAGCGCGCCGGGCGCCTGCCCGACGCCGCCGTCGCCTGTGTCGGCGGCGGCTCCAACGCCATCGGCCTCTTCCACGCCTTCATCCCGGACACCGGCGTCCGCCTCATCGGGTGCGAGCCCGCCGGGCACGGCGTCGAGACCGGCGAGCACGCGGCCACCCTGACCGCGGGCGAGCCCGGCATCCTGCACGGCTCCCGCTCCTACGTCCTCCAGGACGACGAGGGCCAGATCACCGAGCCGTACTCCATCTCCGCCGGCCTGGACTACCCGGGCATCGGCCCCGAGCACTCCTACCTCAAGGACTCCGGCCGCGGCGAGTACCGCGCGATCACCGACGACGCGGCCATGCAGGCGCTGCGCCTGCTGTCGCGGACCGAGGGCATCATCCCGGCGATCGAGAGCGCGCACGCGCTGGCCGGCGCCCTGGAGGTGGGCCGGGAACTGGGCGAGGACGGGCTGATCGTGGTCAACCTCTCCGGCCGCGGCGACAAGGACATGGACACCGCCGCCCGCTACTTCGGCCTGTACGACACCGACGCCGAGGTGGCCGCCGACGAAGCCGACACCGCCGAGATCGAGGGGGACGCCAAGTGAGCGGGACCGCACCGACCGGTGGACAGGGCCGGCTGCTGGCCGACACCCTGGCCGCCGCCAAGGCGGAGGGCCGGTCCGCCCTCATCGCGTACCTGCCGGCCGGGTTCCCGACCGTGGACGGCGGCATCGAGGCGATCAAGGCCGTCTTCGACGGCGGCGCCGACGTCGTCGAGGTCGGGCTGCCGCACAGCGACCCGGTCCTGGACGGCCCGGTCATCCAGACCGCGGACGACATCGCGCTGCGCGGCGGCGTCAGGATCGCGGACGTCATGCGGACGGTGAAGGAGGCCCACGCGGCCACCTGCAAGCCGGTGCTCGTCATGACGTACTGGAACCCGGTCGACCGCTACGGCGTCGAGCGGTTCACCGCCGAACTCGCCGAGGCGGGCGGCGCCGGCTGCATCCTGCCGGACCTGCCGGTGCAGGAGTCGGCCCTGTGGCGGGAGCACGCCGAGAAGCACGGCCTGGCGACGGTGTTCGTCGTCGCGCCCAGCAGCAAGGACGAGCGGCTCGCCGAAATCACCGCGGCCGGTTCCGGATTCGTCTACGCCGCCTCCCTGATGGGCGTCACCGGCACCCGTGAGTCGGTGGGCACGCAGGCCCAGGACCTGGTGGAACGCACCCGGGCCACCGGTACGGGCCTGCCCGTCTGCGTCGGCCTCGGCGTCTCCGACCGCGCCCAGGCAGCGGAGGTCGCCGGCTTCGCCGATGGCGTGATCGTCGGTTCGGCCTTCGTCAAGCGGATGCTGGAGGCCCCGGACCCGGCGGCCGGTGTCGAGGCCGTCCGCGCCCTCGCGGGCGAGCTGGCGAGCGGCGTGCGCGGACAGGCGTAACGACGGCCGCGGCACATCCTTCGATCGCCCGAACGGGTGGTCCTGGCACCGGGGAGGCGCAACGCGCCTCCCCGGTTCGTTCAGGGGGTGTGAGCGAGAAGAACCATCAGGGAAAGCGCACCGCCCGGCAGCGCCTGGCGGCCGAGCGCGAGAAGCAGAAGGCCACGGAGAGGCGACGGCGCACGCTGATCGTGGCCGCGACCGTCGTCTGCGTCCTGGGCCTGGCGGCGGTGATCGGCGTGGTCGCCGCCAACTCCGACAAGCACAAGAGCAGCAGCGCGGGCCCGGTCGTGACACCCTCCGGCGCGCGGGGCAAGGACAGCCTGGCGATCCCGGTCGGCCGGGACGGAGCCAAGTCGACGCTCACCGTGTGGGAGGACTTCCGCTGCCCGGCCTGCCAGGCCTTCGAGACGATGTACCGGCCGACGGTCCACGAGCTGGCCGACGCCGGCAAGCTCAAAGTCGAGTACCACCTGGTCAGACTGATCGACGGCAACCTCGGGGGCACCGGCTCCCTGCGCGCGGCCAACGCGGCGGCCTGCGCCCAGGACGCGGGCAAGTTCCCCGCCTACCACGACGTGCTCTACCGGAACCAGCCCAAGGAGACCGACGACGCCTTCGCCGACAACAACAAGCTCATCCAGCTCGCGGGCAAGGTGAGCGGCCTGAACACCCCGGCCTTCGACAAGTGCGTCAAGAACGGCACGCACGACAGCTGGGTCGACAAGTCCCACCAGGCCTTCCAGGCCGGCGGCTTCTCGGGTACCCCGACCGTCCTGCTGAACGGGAAGAACATCCTCCAGGACCAGACGATGACCCCGGCGAAGCTGAGGCAGATGGTGGAGGCGGCCGAGAGCAAATGAGTGAGGCGCGAGTCGCCCGTTACGGACCCGTTGCCGGGCTGCCTGCCTTGGCGCCGCTCCGGCTGCGGTAGCGTCGACCCTGCCATGGAACTTGCCTACATTCCCAGCCCGTCGCGCGGTGTGCTGTACCTCGGCCCGATTCCGTTGCGCGGCTACGCGTTCTGCATCATCATCGGCGTCTTCGTTGCCGTATGGCTCGGCAACAAGCGCTGGATCGCCCGGGGCGGGCGGGCCGGCACGGTGGCCGACATCGCGGTCTGGGCCGTGCCCTTCGGCCTGGTCGGCGGCCGGCTCTACCACGTGATCACGGACTACGAGCTGTACTTCAGCGAGGGCCGTGACTGGGTGGACGCCTTCAAGGTGTGGGAGGGCGGCCTCGGCATCTGGGGCGCGATCGCGCTCGGCGGGCTCGGCGCGTGGATCGGCGCCCGGCGACGGGGCATCCCGATGCCCGCGTACGCCGACGCCGTGGCACCGGGCATCGCCTTCGCGCAGGCGATCGGCCGCTGGGGCAACTGGTTCAACCAGGAGCTGTACGGCCGTGAGACGCACGTTCCGTGGGCGCTGCACATCACCTCCGCGACGGACGGCCGGGTGCCGGGGTACTACCACCCCACGTTCCTGTACGAGTCCCTGTGGTGCGTCGGCGTCGGCTTCCTGGTCATCTGGGCCGACCGCCGCTTCAAGCTGGGCCACGGACGGGCGTTCGCGCTGTACGTCGCCGCGTACTGCGTGGGCCGCGCCTGGATCGAGTACATGCGCGTCGACGACGCCCACCACTTCCTGGGCGTGCGGCTGAACGACTGGACGGCGCTGCTGGTCTTCCTGCTCGCGGTGGCCTACATCTGGGTGTCCGCCAAGAAGCGGCCGGGCCGGGAGCCGCAGGTCGAGCGGGAGCCGGCGCCCTCCGAGGAGAAGGCCGCGCCCGGGACCGGGGCGGGCGCCGAGGACGAGGAGCCGGCGGAGGGACGGGACGCGCAGGGCACGGAGGACACGCGTGCGGCCGCCGGCGCGGCTCCCGAGGCGAAGGACGGCGCGGGCGACAGCTCAGAGGACGACACGAAGGACGGGGCCGAGTCGGCGCGGAAGAGCTGACGGCCGGCCGGTCGTACATGGACGAGGGCGCCCCGGACCACCGGGGCGCCCTCGCCGTGTCAGCCTCGTGCCAGCGCTGTCGGCTCAGCACCGCCGGGCCAGTGCCAGGGTACGCCGGGCCGCCGCCACCACCGCCGCGTCGATGAATCGGCCGTCCGGGAGAGCCTGCGCGCCCCGGTCCGCGGTGGCGGCCTTGATGATCGTCTCGGCTTCCTCCAGTTCCCGGTCGGTCGGCAGATAGGCGCGCTCGATGATCGGGAGCTGGCGCGGATGGATGGCCGCGCGGCCGAGGAAGCCGAGGGCGCGGCCGTGCGCGCAGGAGGCCGCCAGGCCCTCCAGGTCCCGGATGTCGGGGTGGACGGACTGGGGCGGCGGGGCGAGACCGGCCGCGCGGGCGGCCACGACGACCCGGGCTCGGCACCAGTCGAGGCCGGAGTCCTGCCGTACGCCCAGGTCGGCGCGCAGGTCCGCCTCGCCGATCGAGATGCCGCGCAGCGAGGGGTGCGCGGCGGCGATGGCGTATGCGCGTTCGATGGCCAGCGCGGTCTCCAGGAGGGCGTACAGCGAGGGCCCCGAACCGTCCGAACCGTTCGTCGGCGGCAGGCCCTGCGCGGTCTCCGTCCGTGCCGCGACCCGGGCGACCTGCCCGGCGGACGTCACCTTCGGCAGCCGCAGCCCGGCCAGGCCCGGCCGGGGCGCCACCGCCGCCAGGTCCTCGGCGGCCAGCGGCCCGTCGACCGCGTTGATCCGCACGTGCACCGGGACCGGCGGCGGCTCGGTCAGCAACTCGGCGGTGGCCGCGCGGGCGTACTCCTTGCGGTCCGGCGCGACCGCGTCCTCCAGGTCGACGACCACCACGTCGGCACCGGAGGCGAGGGCCTTGGCCACGACGTGCGGGCGGTCTCCGGGGGCGTACAGCCAGGTGAGCGGGCAGAGGGCGGCGGCCGTCACAGGGCGCCCTCCGCGCGCAGCGAGGCCAGTTCCTCCCGGGTGAGGCCGAGTTCGGTCAGGACCGAGTCCGTGTCGGCGCCGTGCGGGCGGCCCGCCCAGCGGATCGCACCCGGGGTGGCGGAGAGCCGGAAGAGGACGTTCTGCATGCGCATCCGGCCGAGTTCCGGGTCGTGCAGGGTGGTCAAGGTGCCGAGGGCCCGGTACTGCGGGTCGGCCATCACGTCCCGTACGTCCTGGATCGGCGCGATCGCCGCCTGAGCCTTCTCGAAGGCGGCCAGGACCTCGGTGCGGGTGTGGCGGGCGATCCAGCCCCCCACCGCCTCGTCGAGCACGTCGGCGTGCGCGGCCCGCTCCGCGCCCGTCGCGAACCAGGGCTCGTCGATCAGCTCCGGGCGGCCCACCAGCCGCATCACGCGTTCCGCGACCGACTGCGCCGAGGTGGAGACCGCCACCCAGGTGCCGTCACTGGTGCGGTAGGCGTTGCGCGGCGCGTTGTTCCGGGTGCGGTTGCCGGTGCGGGGCTGGACGTAGCCGAGCTGGTCGTACCACAGGGGCTGCGGGCCGAGGACCGTCAGGATCGGCTCGATGATCGCCATGTCCACGATCTGGCCCGCCCCGGTGCGCTCCCGCGCCGCGAGCGCGGTCATCACCGCGTACGCCGTGGCCAGGCCCGCGATCGAGTCGGCGAGCCCGAACGGCGGGAGCGTCGGGGGCGCGTCCGGTTCGCCGGTGATCGCGGCGAACCCGCTCAGCGCCTCCGCCAGGGTGCCGAACCCGGGCCGGGCCGCGTACGGGCCGAACTGCCCGAACCCGGTGACCCGGGCCAGCACCAGGCGCGGATTGGCCGCCGACAGCTCCGGCCAGCCGAGCTCCCACTTCTCCAGGGTGCCGGGCCGGAAGTTCTCGACGACCACGTCGGCGGTGGCGGCCAGCCGCAGCAGGGTGCGGCGGCCACCGGGTTTCGACAGGTCCAGCGTGATGGTGCGCTTGTTCCGGCCGAGCAGTTTCCACCACAGGCCGACCCCGTCCTTCGACGGCCCGTGGCCCCGGGACGGGTCCGGCTTGACCGGGTGCTCGACCTTGATCACCTCGGCGCCGAAGTCACCGAGCATGGTGGCGGCGATGGGCCCGGCGAAGAGGGTGGCGAGGTCGAGCACGCGCAGACCGGCGAGTGGGCCGGTGGCGTCGGGCGCGGCGTCGTGGGGCGCGGTCATGAGGTGAGCCGGTCGAAGTCGCTCATGGGCGGGACGCCTCCAGGTGCGTGAGGTGGGCCAGGGTGTCGAAGCCGGTACCGTCGAAGTCGCCCACCGAGGTGGCCAGCCGGTTCTTGAGCGGCGCCGTCCAGCGGTCGGGCAGCGCGTCCGGGGAACCGGCGAGGACGGCCGCGACACCGCCGGCCGTGGCACCGTTCGAGTCGGTGTCCCAGCCGCCGGAGACGGCACGGCAGACGGAGCCGGTGAAGTCGCCGCCGGCGTGGGTCAGTGCGGCGGCGATCAGCGCGGTGTTGGGGACGGCGTGGACCCAGTGGCAGCCGGCGTGGGCGGCGTGGAGTTCATCCACGACCATGTCGAAGTCCTCGTGCGTATCAGCCAGTTGGACGGCGTGACGCACGGCGCGGGCGAGCCGGGAGCCGGGCGGCACGACGGTCAGGCCGGTGGCCAGGCAGGTGTGGACGTCGCGGGTTCCGGTCGCCGCGGTGGCGATGACGGCGGCGGCGAACATCGCGGCGTAGACGCCGTTCGCGGTGTGGGTGAGGGTGGCGTCGCGGTGGGCCTGCGCGGCCGCGGCCGCCGGGTCGCCGGGGTTGGTCCAGCCGTGCATGTCGGCGCGGATCAGGGCGCCGATCCACTCGCGGAAGGGGTTGCGGTGCCGGGCGGTGTGCGGGGGCTCGATGCCGAGCAGCAGGTTGCGGTAGGCGACGCGTTCGGCGGTGAAGGTGCGGCCGGCGGGGAGTTCGTCCAGCCAGAGGCGGGCGGTGTCGGTGGTCGTGAACCGCTTCCCGTGGCGTTGCAGGAGGAGAAGGTTGATCAGGGGGTAGTTGAGGTCGTCGTCCTCGGGCATGCCGTCGATGTTCTCGGCCAGCGAGTTGGCCGCCGAACGGCGGTTCCAGGGGTGCGCGGCGGCCAGGTCCTCGGGCACGCCTCTGCCGGTGAACCAGGTGTGGACGGGCCAGTTGCCGGTGACCTGGGCGAGTTGGCGGATGCCGGTGAGGGGCAGCTTCTCCACGGGTTTGCCCAGCAGGCAGCCCGCGGCCCGGCCGAGCCAGGCGGCCTCCAGGCGCTCGGCGGCCCCCGAGGGTGCGACGGCGCCCGGCTGCCCCGGCCAGTCCGGGCACAGGGCCTTGATCCCGGCCAGGTCCGTGGGTTCCGAGTCCGCCAGCCGGCTGGGGAGTTCGGCCAGTTCGTCCAGGAGGTCCTCCGCCAGGAGGCGCAGGTAACGGGAGGCGCGCCCGGGGGACGCGCCCGCGCGGGCCGGGGCCTCGGGGCCGCCCGCCGCGCGCCAGCGGGCGGCGATCGCCGACGGTTCGCGGCCGTCCTGCACCGCCTGGCGAAGCTCGTGGCCGAGCAGGTCCTCCGGCTGGACCCAGGTCAGTCGGAGCATTCCGGGCTTCCCATCCCGGCGAACGCCCGCTCGTGGGCGCGTCGCCGCCGTACGTCCCTCTCGAAGATCTCCCGGGTCACCCCGGCCAGCGTGCGCGCCGGTTCCCACAGGTCCAGGCGGCTGGCCCCGGCCACCGTCTTCGCCCAGTCCTCCGGGACGGGCGAGCCCAGCGCTCCCGCCAGCGCCCCGGCCATCGTCGCGATGGAGTCGCAGTCGCGGCCGTAGTTCACCGCGCCGAGGACGGCCTCGCGGAAGTCGCCGCGCGCCACCGTCAACATGCCCAGCGCGACGGGCAGTTCCTCGATCGCGTGCAGGCGGGAGGGGCGACGGGCACCCAGGGACGGGTTCCGGTAGTCCGGCCCGACCGTGTCGTACGGCGCCACCGCCTCCCGCAGCGGGGCCAGCGCCGACTCGAAGTCCGTGCGGCCGCGGGCCACTTCGCAGACCCGCTCGATCGCGGCGCGGGTGCCGTCCTTCGCCAGCGACAGGCACGCCGTCACCACCGAGTCCGGGCTCGCCCCCGGCGCGCACGCCGCCGCCACCGCGGCCGCCAGGACGCCCGCCGCCTCCCTGCCGTAGGACGACTGGTGGGCGCCCGCGATGTCCAGGGCCTCGGCGTAAGCGGCCGCCGGGTTGGCCGCGTTGACCAGGCCCACCGGGGCCATGTACATCGCGGCACCGCAGTTGACGATGTTTCCGGTACCGGCCTCGCGCGGGTCGACGTGGCCGTAGTGCAGCCGCGCCACCAGCCACTTCTCCGCCAGGAAGACCCGGTGCAGCGGCAGCGCCTCCGCCTGGAGCTCCGGGATCCAGCGGGGCTTCGTCATCAGGTCGGGCACCAGGTGGTCGGCGATCGCGTAGGCGTCGAGGTGGTCGCGGACGCGCGCGTACACCCGGACCAGGGCGTGCGTCATCAACGTGTCGTCGGTGACGTGGCCGTCGCCCTTGTGGTAGGGGGCGATGGGGCGGGCGGTGCGCCACCGCTCGCCGTGCCAGGGGCCGACGACGCCGTGCACGCGGCCGCCGTGGCGCTCGAGGATCTGGTCGGGGGAGTAGCCCTCGACGGGGCCGCCGAGCGCGTCGCCGACGGCTGCTCCCACGAGCGCGCCGGTGATCCGCTCCTCCAGGTCCGCGTCCCGGACCGCGCCTCGGCTCTGTTCTGCTTTGGGCGTCATGCCCGGAATCATCCTCCTGGAGGGGTCGGTTGTGCGGCTTCCAGGAGTTCGGCGAGTTCCACCAGGTCGGTGCCGGTGAGACGGGGCAGCACACAGCCGGACAGGGTGCGGCAGGCCTCCCGCCAGGACGCCGGGATCGACTCGCCGCCGCCCAGGGCGCCGGTCAGGGCGCCCGCCAGCGCCGGGGCGGAGTCGGCGACCCGGGACAGGCAGGCCGCGGCCGGCAGCGCCTCGGCGATCCGGCCGTCCGCCGCCGCGGTCAGGGCGAGGGCGACAGGAACCGTCTCGGCGGCGGCGATGCCGTAGCTGTAGACGTGGTCGACGATCCGGTGCTCCAGCAGCGGGACGAGCGCGAACGCGCCCTCGGCGTCCTGGGCCAGGCGCAGCGCGTGCCGGGCGTTGCGGCCGATCTCCGTCTGCTCGGGCAGTTCGGCCAGCGCCGCCATGACGCACGCCCCGACCTCCGCGCCCGCCAGCGCTTCGGCGAGTGCCGCCGCCATCGCGCGGGCGCCGTGGACGCCGTCGCCGTCCTGGGTGTACCGGGCGTCGAATTCGGCCAGGTCGGCGGCGCACCGGGGGTCGCCCGGGTGGGCCGTGGCCAGCACACACGCCCGTACGCAGGCGGCGTCGTCGAAGTAGTGCGGGTTGTCGTGCCCGCTGGCGGGCGGGCGCAGTCCGGTCGCCAGGTTACCGAGCCCGGCCCGGACGGAGATGCGGGCGCGCAGCGGCAGCACCGCCGACTCGACCTCGGGGGCGCGTTCGGCCGCCGCCGCGACCTCACCGGCGACGGCGTTCCAGGTCAGGTCGATCGCAGCCCGGACACGCCGCTCCCGGCCGAGGTCGCCGAACGCCCCGTCGTCCCCCGCCCGAAGCAGGGCCTCCGCGGCGAACACCGCCCACTCGGCGTCGTCGGAGGGGCCCAGGCGCAGCGGCTCCGGAGGCTGGTTGAGCGCGATGGGCACGGGCAGCGTCGTCGTCGCGTTCAGCTCGGCGAAGGTGTCCAGTTCCCGGGTGAGCCGCCGGGTCCACTCCGGCATACGAGCGGCCCGATGCCGCGCGGCGGGCCACCCGGCGGCGTCCCCGGCGGCCAGCCCCAGCAACAGCCCTTCGACCCGCCGCGTCACGGTCGTACCTCGCCTTCGTCGCTGGTGGGGGTGTGGCTCTGCCATGCGTGCGGGCCTGCCGTCACCGACGGGTGGCTGCTCCGTGCCGGGTGGTCGGCCACCGGCCCCTCGGTCCGGTGGTTCATGGCTGTGTCTCCTCGTCGCCGGCCGTGAGGGCGTAGGCCGCGCGGTCCGGAACGGGGAGCGCCTCGCGTCGTCCGGGGGCTTCGTGGCGGGGGAGACCGGTGGAGGCGCTCGCGTTCACCAGCAGGTCGGCCACGTCCAGTACGTGCCGGCCCGCCATCGACGGCAGGCAGGTGCCCCGGGCGGGGCCGATGGCCGTCGCCCATTCGTCCGGGATGGCCGAGAGGCCCTGCGTCGCGCCGGCCAGCGCGCCCGTGACCGCCGCCGTGGTGTCGGCGTCGCGGCCCATGTTGACGGCGGTGAGGACCGCCTCGCGGAAGTCGCCGTCGGCGGCTGCGTACGCGCCGAAGGCGAGGGCGACCGCTTCGGGGGCCAGGTCGGACCAGGGGTAGCCGCCGATCACCACCGCGGAGCGGACCGCGCGTTCGCCGCGGTGGGCGGCGGCCGTGGCCCGGCGCAGCGAGCGGGCCGTCCAGGAGTCGTCGGGGACGACGGCGAGAGCGGCTGCCACGACCGCGACCGGCGGCGCGCCCGCCATCGCCGCCGCGACCCCGGCGGCCACCGCCCGGCCGCCGTGGATGCCCTCGCCCTCGTGGCTGACCGAGCCGTCGATCGCCACCAGCCGGGCCGCCTCGGCGGGACGCCCGGCGGCGAACACACCGAACGGCGCCGCCCGCATGGCGAGCCCGTCGCTCCAGGCGTGCCGGTGCTGGGCGGAGATGGGGGCGGCCAGCCCCCGCCGCAGATTCTCCAGCGTGCCCCGCTCGCTGAACCCGGCCCCGCGGAAGGGGCCCTCGGCGCGGTCGGCGATGAACTCGTGCCAGGCCGCATCCACCCGGGCCGGGGTGAGCGCATGACCGTGCCGGGCCAGCAGGAGCCCGGAGAAGATGGCGTACTCGGTGTCGTCCGTGCCGGCCGGCCGGTCGGTGACGTAGCCGGTGATCCGGCCCCAGCGGGCGCGGATCTCGGACGGCTTCAGGTTCTCCGCGGGCGCTCCGAGCGCGTCTCCGACGGCGAGGCCGAGCAGCGCGCCGCGTGCCCGTTCGCGCGATGCGGCCGGGGCCGGCGCCGGGGTCTGCGGGGCGCGGATGGTGGATCCCATGGCGGGCTCTCCTCTCGGGGCGCCCCCGCAGGGCGGGGACCCCTCGGCGGAACTGTCCCCGGCGCGGGGCCCGGTGCAGCCTCGGGAGCCTCACCATCACCCGTACGACATTTGTGCGCCTCTATTCTCGGATGAGCGCCATGACGCAAAACCGCAGGTTAGCCCAGCCTTCCCTTGCTGGCGGCGGTGGAATTTCGAGCGTAGATTCGGTGTTGTCGAAAAATAGAACTCGTCCAAAAGTCAGCCTTACCTAAGTTCTTGCCAACTCTCAGGGGGGACCACGTCATGGCCATCATCGACACCGGGGCGACGCTCCACGAGGCGCACCGCGACAACCACACGCACCGCGACGTGAACGGTGGCTGGCTGCGCCCCGCGGTCTTCGGCGCGATGGACGGCCTGGTCTCCAACCTCGCCCTGATGACCGGTGTGGCGGGCGGCTCGGTGGGCCAGCAGACCATTGTCCTCACCGGCCTCGCGGGCCTGGCCGCCGGTGCCTTCTCCATGGCCGCCGGCGAGTACACCTCCGTCGCCTCGCAGCGCGAGCTGGTCGAGGCCGAGCTGGACGTCGAGCGCCGCGAGCTGCGCAAGCACCCGGAGGACGAGGAGCGGGAGCTCGCCGCCCTCTACGTCTCGCGCGGCGTGGAACCCGGACTCGCCGAGGAGGTGGCACGGCAGCTGTCGAAGGACCCTGAGCAGGCCCTGGAGATACACGCTCGGGAGGAGCTGGGGGTCGACCCCGGCGACCTGCCCTCCCCGCTGGTCGCCGCGGTGTCGTCGTTCGGCTCCTTCGCGCTCGGCGCGCTCCTGCCGGTGCTGCCGTACCTGCTGGGTGCCACCGCGTTGTGGCCGGCCGTGCTGCTCGCCCTCGCCGGGCTGTTCGCCTGTGGCGCGGTGGTGGCCAAGGTGACGGCGCGGACCTGGTGGTACAGCGGTTTGCGGCAGTTCGCCCTGGGTGGTGCCGCCGCCGGTGTGACGTACGCCCTGGGCGCCTTGTTCGGAACCGCCGTAGGATGAGGCGCTGGTACTTATGCGGATAGTCGTATAAGTACGCCGCTGCTCGTTACCCGTGGGTTTCGACCGTGTGACCACGGGGCATGAGCCGTAAGCACCGCAGGCAATGAGGCCTGTCGCGCATGCGCAGGGCCGGGCGACTCCGCCCTCCCTGTTTCCCCGGGCCGACGGACACCGATCCGACCGATCTCGTCCGCCGCCGCCCCACAGCTTTCACCGCCGGGCGCGGTACCCCCGCCGTCAGCCCGAGGTGCCCGCATGCTGGAACGGATTTTCCGATTCTCGAGAAGCCGTCCATCATGTAACCTGCGTGAAATTTCGCATTTCCGGCAGAGGGCCAACGTCGTCCCTCGGCACTCGCTCCCCCAGAGCCTGAACGGCCTGGGAGGGACCCCCAGCCACATGACGACGACGGGAGAGCCGATGCGTATGCCGCGCCAGCCGTCCCAGCATCCCGCGAATGGCCAGAACTGGTCGTTCATGGATGCTCGCCCTGCCGCGCAGGGTATGTACGACCCCCGCAACGAGCACGACGCCTGCGGCGTCGGCTTCGTGGCGACCCTCACCGGCGAGGCGAGCCATGCGCTGGTCGAACAGGCGCTCACGGTTCTGCGCAACCTGGAACACCGCGGCGCGACCGGCTCCGAGCCCGACTCCGGCGACGGCGCCGGACTGCTCTCCCAGGTGCCCGACGCGTTCCTGCGCGAGGTGGCCGGATTCGAACTGCCCGCGGCCGGAGCCTATGCCGTCGGCATCGCCTTCCTGCCCGAGGACGGCACCGAGGACACCGTCTCGCGCGTCGAGGCGATCGCGGGCGACGAGGGCCTGACCGTCCTCGGCTGGCGCGAGGTCCCGGTCGCCCCCGAGCTGCTCGGTGCCACCGCCCGCTCCACGATGCCCGTCTTCCGCCAGCTGTTCGTCACCGACTGCGTGAGCGAGGGCATAGCCCTGGACCGCAAGGCGTTCGTGCTGCGCAAGCGCGCCGAGCGCGAGGCCGGCGTCTACTTCCCGTCGCTGTCGGCCCGCACCCTCGTCTACAAGGGCATGCTCACCACCGGCCAGCTCGAGCCCTTCTTCCCGGACCTGTCCGACCGCCGCTTCGCCTCGGCCATCGCGCTCGTCCACTCCCGCTTCTCCACGAACACCTTCCCGAGCTGGCCGCTCGCGCACCCGTACCGCTTCGTCGCGCACAACGGCGAGATCAACACCGTCCAGGGCAACCGCAACTGGATGCGCGCCCGGGAGTCCCGGCTGGTCTCCGACCTGTTCGGCGCCCAGGAGAGGCTGGAGCGGATCTTCCCGGTGTGCACGCCGGGCGCGTCGGACTCCGCCTCCTTCGACGAGGTCCTGGAACTGCTTCACCTCGGCGGCCGCTCGCTGCCCCACTCCGTGCTGATGATGATCCCGGAGGCGTGGGAGAACCACGACGCCATGGACCCGGCCCGGCGCGCCTTCTACGAGTACCACTCCACGATGATGGAGCCCTGGGACGGCCCGGCCTGCGTCACCTTCACCGACGGCACCCAGGTCGGCGCCGTGCTCGACCGCAACGGCCTGCGCCCCGGCCGCTACTGGGTCACCGACGACGGCCTCGTCGTCCTCGGCTCCGAGGTCGGCGTGCTCGACATCGACCCCGCCAGGGTCGTCCGCAAGGGACGGCTCCAGCCCGGTCGCATGTTCCTCGTCGACACCGCCGAGCACCGCATCATCGAGGACGACGAGATCAAGGCGACCCTCGCCGCCGAGCAGCCCTACGCCGAGTGGGTCCAGGCCGGGGAGATCGAGCTGGGCGACCTGCCCGAGCGCGAGCACATCGTGCACACCCACGCCTCGGTCACCCGCCGCCAGCAGACCTTCGGGTACACCGAGGAGGAGCTGCGCGTCCTGCTCGCGCCCATGGCCAAGACCGGTGCCGAGCCGATCGGCTCCATGGGCACCGACTCGCCGATCGCGGCCCTCTCCGAGCGCCCGCGGCTGCTCTTCGACTACTTCACCCAGCTGTTCGCGCAGGTCACCAACCCGCCGCTGGACGCGATCCGCGAGGAGCTGGTCACCTCCCTGCGCAGCTCGCTCGGCCCGCAGGGCAACCTGCTCCAGCCGACCGCGGCCTCCTGCCGCAGCGTCGTCCTGCCCTTCCCGGTGATCGACAACGACGAGCTGGCCAAGCTCATCCACATCAACGCCGACGGCGACATGCCCGGCTTCAAGGCCGCGACCCTCTCCGGCCTGTACCGGGTCTCCGGCGGCGGCGAGGCGCTGGCCGCCCGCATCGACGAGATCTGCGCCGAGGCCGACGCCGCCATAGACAACGGCGCCCGGCTGATCGTCCTGTCCGACCGCCACTCGGACGCCGAGCACGCGCCGATCCCGTCGCTGCTGCTCACCGCGGCCGTCCACCACCACCTGATCCGCACCAAGCAGCGCACCCACGTGGGCCTGCTGGTCGAGGCCGGCGACGTCCGCGAGGTCCACCACGTCGCCCTGCTCATCGGCTACGGCGCCGCCGCGGTCAACCCGTACCTGGCGATGGAGTCCGTCGAGGACCTGGTCCGCGCGGGCACCTTCCTGCCGGGCGGCGAGCCCGAGAACGCCATCCGCAACCTCATCCACGCCCTCGGCAAGGGCGTGCTGAAGATCATGTCCAAGATGGGCATCTCCACCGTCGCCTCCTACCGCGGCGCCCAGGTCTTCGAGGCCGTCGGCCTGGACGACGCCTTCGTCGAGAAGTACTTCAACGGCACCACCACCAAGATCGGCGGCGTCGGCATCGACGTCATCGCCAAGGAGGTCGCCGCCCGCCACGCCAAGGCCTACCCGGCCTCCGGCATCGCCCCGGCGCACCGCGCGCTGGAGATCGGCGGCGAGTACCAGTGGCGCCGCGAGGGCGAGCCGCACCTGTTCGACCCGGAGACGGTCTTCCGCCTCCAGCACTCCACGCGCACCGGCCGCTACGACATCTTCAAGAAGTACACGGACCGGGTGAACGAGCAGTCCGAGCGTCTGATGACGCTGCGCGGCCTGTTCGGCTTCACCTCCGACCGCGCGCCGATCCCCGTCGACGAGGTCGAGCCGGTCTCCGAGATCGTCAAGCGCTTCTCCACCGGCGCCATGTCGTACGGCTCCATCTCCAAGGAGGCGCACGAGACCCTCGCCATCGCCATGAACCGGCTGGGCGGCAAGTCCAACACCGGTGAGGGCGGCGAGGACGCGGAGCGGCTGTACGACCCGGCCCGCAGGTCCGCCATCAAGCAGGTGGCCTCCGGCCGCTTCGGGGTGACCAGCGAGTATCTGGTCAACTCCGACGACATCCAGATCAAGATGGCCCAGGGCGCCAAGCCCGGCGAGGGTGGCCAGCTGCCCGGCCACAAGGTCTACCCGTGGGTGGCCAGGACCCGGCACTCGACCCCCGGCGTCGGCCTGATCTCCCCGCCGCCGCACCACGACATCTACTCCATCGAGGACCTGGCCCAGCTGATCCACGACCTGAAGAACGCGAACCCGCGGGCGCGGATCCACGTCAAGCTGGTCTCCGAGGTCGGCGTCGGCACGGTCGCCGCGGGCGTCTCCAAGGCGCACGCGGACGTGGTCCTGATCTCCGGTCACGACGGCGGTACCGGTGCCGCCCCGCTGACCTCGCTGAAGCACGCGGGCGGCCCCTGGGAGCTGGGCCTGGCCGAGACCCAGCAGACGCTTCTGCTCAACGGACTGCGGGACCGCATCGTCGTGCAGACCGACGGCCAGCTCAAGACCGGCCGTGACGTGGTGATCGCCGCGCTGCTGGGCGCCGAGGAGTTCGGCTTCGCGACCGCGCCGCTGGTCGTCTCCGGCTGCGTCATGATGCGCGTGTGCCACCTGGACACCTGCCCGGTCGGCATCGCCACCCAGAACCCGGTGCTGCGCGAGCGGTTCTCCGGCAAGGCCGAGTACGTGGTGAACTTCTTCCAGTTCATCGCCGAGGAGGTCCGCGAGCTGCTCGCCGGGCTGGGCTTCCGCTCCGTCGAGGAGGCCGTCGGCCACGCCGAGGTCCTCGACGTGACCCGGGCGGTCGACCATTGGAAGGCGCAGGGCCTGGACCTGGAGCCGCTGTTCCACGTGCCCGAGCTGCCCGAGGGAGCGGTGCGCCACCAGGTGACCACCCAGGACCACGGCCTGGAGAAGGCGCTCGACAACGAGCTGATCAGGCTCGCCGCCGACTCCCTCGCGGCGACCGGCGCCGCCGACGCCCAGCCGGTGCGCGCCCAGGTCGCCATCCGCAACATCAACCGCACGGTCGGCACCATGCTCGGCCACGAGGTGACGAAGAAGTTCGGCGGTGCTGGACTGCCCGACGACACCATCGACATCACCTTCACCGGCTCGGCCGGCCAGTCCTTCGGCGCCTTCGTGCCGCGCGGCATCACCCTGCGCCTGGAGGGCGACGCCAACGACTACGTCGGCAAGGGCCTCTCGGGCGGCCGGATCGTGGTCCGTCCGGACCGCGCCGCCGACCATCTCGCCGAGTACAGCGTCATCGCGGGCAACACCCTCGCCTACGGCGCGACCGGCGGCGAGATGTTCCTGCGCGGCAAGACCGGTGAGCGGTTCTGCGTGCGCAACTCCGGCGCGCTGGTCGTCTCCGAGGGCGTGGGCGACCACGGTTGCGAGTACATGACCGGCGGGCGCGCGGTGGTCCTCGGCGAGACCGGCCGCAACTTCGCGGCCGGCATGTCCGGCGGCATCGCCTACGTCGTCGACCTCGACCGCGACAACGTCAACCCCGGCAACGCGGCGTCGGTCGAGCCGCTGGACGACTCCGACCGGCAGTGGCTGCACGACGTGGTGCGCCGGCACCAGGAGGAGACGGGCTCGACCGTCGCCGAGAAGCTGCTCGCCGAGTGGGACACGGCGGTGGAGCGCTTCAGCAAGATCATTCCCAGCACCTACAAGGCAGTGCTCGCCGCCAAGGACGCCGCCGAGCGGGCCGGTCTTTCCGAGACCGAGATCACCGAGAAGATGATGGAGGCGGCGATCCATGGCTGACCCGAAGGGCTTTTTGAACCACGGCCGGGAGGTCGCCGAGTCCCGCCCGGTCGAGGAGCGCACGAAGGACTGGAACGAGGTCTACGTCCCCGGCTCGCTGCTGCCGATCATCAGCAAGCAGGCCGGCCGGTGCATGGACTGCGGCATCCCGTTCTGCCACAACGGCTGTCCGCTCGGGAACCTGATCCCGGAGTGGAACGACTACGCCTACCGCGGGGACTGGGCCGCCGCCTCCGAGCGGCTGCACGCGACGAACAACTTCCCCGAGTTCACCGGCCGGCTGTGCCCGGCGCCCTGCGAGTCGGCCTGTGTGCTCGGCATCAACCAGCCGCCGGTCACCATCAAGAACGTCGAGGTCTCGATCATCGACAAGGCGTGGGAGAACGGCGACGTCGCCCCGCGCATCCCCGAGCGGCTGTCCGGCAGGACCGTCGCGGTCATCGGCTCCGGCCCGGCGGGCCTGGCCGCCGCCCAGCAGCTGACCAGGGCGGGCCACACGGTCGCCGTCTACGAGCGCGCGGACCGCGTCGGAGGCCTCCTGCGTTACGGCATCCCCGAGTTCAAGATGGAGAAGCGGCACATCAACCGCCGTATCGAGCAGATGCGCGCGGAGGGCACCCGCTTCCGTACCGGCGTCGAGATCGGCCGCGACCTGAGGGCGACCGACCTGAAGAAGCGCTACGACGCGATCGTCATCGCCGCCGGCTCCACCACCGCCCGCGACCTGCCCGTCCCCGGCCGCGAACTCAAGGGCGTCCACCAGGCGATGGAGTACCTGCCCCTGGCCAACAAGGTCCAGGAGGGCGACTACGTGGTGTCGCCGATCTCGGCGGAGGGCAAGCACGTCGTCGTCATCGGCGGCGGTGACACGGGCGCGGACTGCGTGGGCACCGCCCACCGTCAGGGCGCGGCCTCCGTCACCCAGCTGGAGATCATGGCCCGCCCGAACGACGAGCGGCACCCGGTCGACCAGCCCTGGCCGACGTTCCCGATCCTCTACAAGGTCACCTCGGCCCACGAGGAGGGCGGCGAGCGGATCTACTCGGCCTCCACGACCCACTTCGAGGGCGACGAGGACGGCAACGTGCAGTGGCTGCACCTGGCCGAGGTCGAGTTCGTGGACGGCAGGCCGGTCCCCAAGCCGGGCAGCGAGCGCAGGATCCCGGCCCAGCTGGTCACCCTCGCCATGGGCTTCACCGGCACCGACCGGGAGAACGGCCTGGTCGACCAGTTCGGCCTGGAACTGGACGAGCGCGGTAACATCGCCCGTGACGCCGACTTCCAGACCAACGTGCCCGGTGTCTTCGTCGCCGGCGACGCCGGCCGAGGCCAGTCCCTCATCGTGTGGGCGATCGCCGAGGGCCGCTCGGCCGCCCGCGGCGTCGACCGCCACCTCATGGGCGCCGGCGACCTGCCGGCCCCGATCCGCCCGACGGACCGCGCGCTGACGGCCTGACGGCCACAACGGTGACCTGACGGTCACTCACGTTCGCCCCGTACAAAGGCGTACGGGCGGGATATCTGGGGGATACCCCCCAGACCCCCCGAGGCGGCGCCTGCCCAGTCCCCGACCGGACCACAGGGCAGGCGCCGCCGCATGTCCCAAGGCGTCAGGGGGCCTTGTACGTCTCCCCGTACACCTTCCACACCAGCGGTGTCTCCAGGTCCATGTTCCCGTCGTACAGGAACTGCCGCTGGGCGGTGTCGATACGGCTGGTGTCGCGGTTCGTTTTCCTGGCCTTCATGGCCTCCCGGCGAATGTCCAGGAAGACGTCGAGGTAGGACTTCTCCCGGCCGCCCGCGGCCGGGGTGTCGGCCTCCTTCAGGGCATGCTCGCGCAGGGCGTAGAAACCGTCCTTGTCGATGCCGGGGCCGTGGAAGACCATCGCGTCGTAGTAGATGAACTGGCCCAGCGTGCCGAGGCCGTCGAGCTTGGCGAGGCGGACCGCCGGATCGAAGTAGGCGCGGTCGCGCTCGTCCTCCTGGGCCTCGCGGAAGGCCGGACGCTCCGACTCCGCCTTCCACGCCGCGGTGAAGTCCGGGTCCAGGCCCTCGTGGGAGTCCGTGCCGTCGACCTCGCGCAGCGCCGGCAGGAACCGGGCGAGGCCGTTGTCCGGGTGGGCCTTGGTGTAGCGCTCGACCAGGGTGAGCAGGTCGTGGGTGCCGGTGCAGTAGCCGATGATCCCCGCGGTGTAGCCGTCGCCGTCGCCGGTGTCCTCGATGTAGCCGTAGGTGCTGCGCCAGTCGAGCGTGGAGTTCTCGGCGCTCGCCACGAGCCGCTGGGCCAGTTCCTTCTTCGCGGGCGCGGCCAGGCCCGGCGGCGCCTCGGCGACCACCTCGTCGTCCTGGTCCCCCTCCGGCCCTTCGGCCCGCGCCTTGGCGTCCTCGCGGGACTCGTGCGCGGCCGTGTGCTGCTTCGCCGCGGACGGGTCCCGGTCCTGCGGAGCGACGGCGAGCAGCACCGCCAACGCGAGCACCGGGGTGGCCGCCAAAAGCAATATTCCAGGACGTTTCATGACAGATACCCGTACGGCCTGATCAGGCCGCCCCTCCTGACAGTTCCGAGACCTTCGCCCAGCTGAGCGCCATGAGCAGGACCAGCAGGGCCACGCACACACCCGCCTGGACCAGAGTGCGACGGTCGCCGCGCGGCGCGTACGCGTACGCCAGGGTCACCACACCGCCCGCCAGCAGGCCGCCGAGGTGCGCCTGCCAGGAAGTGAGCCCGGCGGAGATCACCAGCCACAGCAGCAGGCCCGCCATGTACCGGTTGACGCCGCTCATGTCGTAGCCCAGCCGGCGGGCCATGACGTAGTACGCGGCGCCGAGACCGAAGATCGCGCCGGACGCGCCGACCGTCAGGGCGTCCGGGGCGATCAGCAGGACCAGCACCGACCCGCCGAGCGCCGACAGCAGGTACAGGGCGAGGTAGCGGGCGCGGCCCAACTGCGCCTCGACCACACGGCCGGTGCTCCACAGCGCCGTCATGTTCATCACGATGTGCAGGATGCCGAACGTACCCTCGGTGGCCGGCAGATGCAGGAACGTGCCGGTCAGCAGCCGGTACCACTCGCCGCCGACCAGCCCCTCCGCGTGCACGTCCGAGCCGTGCGGGTACTGCCACAGGTAGTGCCCGCCGTCGGTCCCCGCCAGTCCGCGCCCGAGCATCCCCAGACTGTCCACGACCGCCGGGCGCACCAACTCGCCCAGATAGGCGAGGATGTTGAGCCCGATGAGGACATAGGTCACGACCGGCACCGCGTTGATCCGGCCGCCGAACGCCGTCCGCGCCTGCCGCACCGACCGGGCGCCCTCCTTCACGCACTCCACGCACTGGTGGCCGACGGCGGCCTCCCGCATGCAGTCCGGACAGATGTACCGGTCGCAGCGGACGCAGCGGACGTGGGACTCCACCTTGCTGTGGCGGTAGCAGGTGGTGACGGCGGACTCGGCATCCACGGCCGGCTCCTCGGGAAACGCGGGGACATGGCTGAGCCGGTGGGGACGGCGGCGAACAAAATAGCGAACTGCTGTGACAGATGGTAAAGGTGGGGTCCACGATCCCCGAACCGAGGACGGGTCAGGTGTCGCACTCCAGAACCGTGCGGCACAGGGCGCACCGGGCGCGCATACGGCCTCCCACCGGGACCCTGATGCGCTGGTGGCACGTGGGGCAGGAGAAGGACACCCGCAGTGGCTCGCGGCCGCCGCAGCTGAAGGAGTACGGCGCTTCCGGCTGGGGCAGCGGCACATGGCCGTGGTCCTGGGCGTGCCGGCGGTCGCGCGCGTACCGGCGGCGGCCCGCCCAGCCCGCCGCCGTCAGGGGCGGCTGCTGCTCGTCGCGGCGGGCCCGGGCCATGCCCTTGACGTACGCCTCGTATCCCTGCGGGCTGGTGAACCACGTCGAGGGATCCTCGCCGAACACCAGCGCCCGCTTGGCCAGCACGTAGCCGAACTCCTCCGGTGTGAGGTAGCCGAGCTTCTGCGACGACACGCCGTCCTCCCGGAAGGCGTCCAGCAGCAGCCAGCCCGCGCCCAGGTACGTCGCCACCGTGTCCGTGAGGATCTCGTTGTCGCGGGTGCCGGGGAAGGACAGGTCCAGGCGGTGCAGGTAGACGTGGGTCACCTCGTGGGCGAGGGCCGCGCCGATGTCCCGGCGGTGGGTGCGGAAGCGGTCGTTCAGCTCGACGAAGTACTCGGGGCCCGCCGCCAGCTCGACGTTCGCCGCGTGCGTCATCTCGCGGAAGCTGACGATCATGCGGGCGTCCGGCAGCCGGTAGTGGCGGACCAGCTCGTGGGCCACGCGCTGGGCCCCCAGATGCAGGTCGTCGGTGTCGCAGAAGGCCACGTCGGCCGGGGGCACGCTGGTCGCGAACGTCTGCACGGTGCCGTACGAGAGCCGCTTGTAGAGCGAGGTGATGGCGGCCCGCACCGTCTCCAGATGCGGGTAGCCGTGCACCACCGGTCCGCCGTTCGCCACGTCCGAACCCCCAAAGACGCCCTGAACCCTCTCCCACTTTATGCGCGGGGAAGCGGATTTTCGCCCGCCGTCCGCGCCCGTCCGCCGTCCGCCGCCTGCCCGCCGTCCGCGCCCCCCGCCGCCTGCCCGCCGTCCGCGCCCCCCGCCGCCTGCCCGCCGTCCGCGCCCCCCGCCGCCTGCCCGCCGTCCGCCGCCTGCCCGCCGTCCGCGCCCCGCCGCGCCCGCCGCCGTCCACCACCCGTCGGCCGCTCATGATCGGAGCGCCGCCCACCCCGTAGGGTTGGAGCCCATGACCACCAGCAACACCGCCACCAGCAACACCGCCACCGGTGACGTCGACCCCGCCGTCCACGACGAGCTCGCGCGGCTGCGCGACAGCATCGACAACATCGACGCGGCCGTCGTCCACATGCTCGCCGAGCGGTTCAAGGCGACCCAGCAGGTCGGCCACCTCAAGGCCGCCCACCAGCTGCCGCCCGCCGACCCGGCGCGCGAGGCCCGGCAGATCGCCCGGCTGCGCGCCCTTGCCGAGGACGCCAAACTGGACCCGGCGTTCGCCGAGAAGTTCCTGAACTTCATCATCGCCGAGGTGATCCGCCACCATGAGCGCATCGCCGAGGACGCCGGCAACGGCGAGACCCCCGCGACCTGACCTCCCGCCCCGCGCGCCGCCGAACGCGCCCCCCTCCGCGGGCCGCAAGCCCCGCGTCCGTCGGCGACACCCCCTCGTGCCCGCTCCGGGCCATCAGGCAGCATGGCGTCCATGTCCGTACTCACGCGCGACGAAGCGCAGACCCGTGCCAAGCTCCTCGACGTCCACCGCTACACCGTCGACCTCGACCTGACCGGAGGGGACGACACCTTCGACTCCCTGACCGTGATCCGGTTCACCGTACGGGCAGACCGGGACAGCACGGACACGTTCGTCGAGCTCAAGCCCGCCCACCTGCGCTCCGCCACCCTCGACGGACAGCCCCTCGACCCGCGGGACCTCACCGGGAACCGCCTGCCGCTGAAGAACCTCACCCCCGGTGAGCACGAGCTGCGCGTCGACGCCGCCATGCGCTACTCCCGCACCGGCGAGGGCATGCACCGCTTCACCGACCCCACCGACGGTGAGACCTACGTCTACACGCAGCTGTTCCTGGACGACGTCCAGCGCGTCTTCGCCGCCTTCGACCAGCCAGACCTCAAGGCCGTCTTCGAACTCGCCGTCACGGCCCCCGAGGGCTGGACCGTCCTCGCCAACGGCGTCACCGAGCACACCGGCGACGGCCGCTGGAAGGCCGCCCTCACCCCGCTGATCTCCACCTACCTCGTCGCCGTCGCCGCCGGCCCCTGGCACTCCGTACGCACCGAGCACCGCGGCCTGCCCTTCGGCATCCACTGCCGCCGCTCGCTGGCGCCCCACCTCGACGCGGACGCCGAGGAGATCCTCGACGTCACCCGGGCCTGCTTCGACCGCTACCACGAGAAGTTCGACGAGCCCTACCCCTTCGACTCCTACGACCAGGCCTTCGTCCCCGAGTTCAACGCGGGCGCCATGGAGAACCCCGGACTGGTCACGTTCCGCGACGAGTTCGTCTACCGCTCCGCCGTCACCGACACCGAGCGGCAGACCCGCGCCATGGTCATCGCCCACGAGATGGCCCACATGTGGTTCGGGGACCTGGTCACCCTCAAGTGGTGGGACGACATCTGGCTGAACGAGTCCTTCGCCGAGTACATGGGCTACCAGACCACCGCCGAGGCCACCCGCTTCACCGGCACCTGGACCGACTTCGGCGTCGCCCGCAAGTCCTGGGGCTACGACGCCGACCAGCGCCCCTCCACCCACCCCGTCGCTCCCGACGCCGTCGACGACACCGCCTCCGCCCTGCTCAACTTCGACGGCATCTCCTACGCCAAGGGCGCCTCCGCCCTGCGCCAACTGGTCGCCTGGCTCGGCGAGAAGGACTTCCTGGCCGGTATCAACACCCACTTCGAGCGGCACCGGTTCGCCAACGCCACCCTCGCCGACTTCATCGACTCCCTCGCCGCCGCCACAGACCGCGACGTGCACGCCTGGGCCGAGGCCTGGCTGCGCACCACCGGCGTGGACACGCTCACCGCGTCCGTCGACGCCGTGCCCGGCCAGTGGACCCTCGCCCTCGACCGCGACGGCAGCCGCCCGCACCGCGTCACCGTCGGCGTCTACGACCGCGACCTCGGCGACGGCCGCAGCCTGGTCGTCCGGGAACGCTACGAGACCGACGTCCCGCAGGACGGCACCGGCCGCCCCCGCTCCGGCACCCGGCCCGCCCTGGTCGTGCCCAACGACCAGGACCTGACCTACGCCAAGATCCGCCTGGACGGGACCTCCCTGGAGACCGCCCTGCGCGGCCTGTCCGGCATCCCCGACGCGCTCACCCGCGCCGTGCTGTGGAACACGCTGCGCGACATGGTCCGCGACGGCGAACTCGCCCCCGACGACTACCTGGCGACCGCCTCCGCCCACCTGCCCGAGGAGACCGACCTCGCCCTCGTCCAGGGCGTCCTGGCCTTCGCCACGGGGCAGATCGCCGACCGGTACGTGGACCCCGGGCAGCGGCCCGCCGCCCTCACCGCCCTCGGCTCCCTGTGCCGCGACCTCATCCGCCGCACCGAGGACGGCGACAACCCCGGACTGCGCCTGATCGCCGTGCGCCACTTCATCGACGTCGCCGCCCACCCGGACACCATCGCCGCCTGGCTCGCCGACGGCACCGTCCCCGGCGGCCCCGAACTCGACCCGGAGCTGCGCTGGCGCGTCCTGGGCCGCCTCGCCGTCCTCGGCGCCGTCGACGAGGTCGCCATCGCCCGAGAACTCGACCGCGATCCGTCCGCCACCGGACAGGAGGGCGCCGCCCGCTGCCGGGCCGCGCTGCCCGACGCCGAGGCCAAGCGCGCGGCCTGGGAGTCGATGTTCGCCACCGACGAGCGCACCGACCTGTCGAACTACCTGTTCACCGCCACCGCGCAGGGCTTCTGGCAGCCCGAACAGGCCGATCTCGTACGGGACTACGTCCCCCGCTTCTACCAGGACGCGGTCGCCCTCGCCGCCCGCCGCGGCCCCGCCATCGCCGAGGCCGCCGGACGCTGGGCGTTCCCGGTGCACGCCGTCGACGCCGACCACCTGCGACTGGGCGAGGCCTGCCTGCGCGACGGCGACCCCACCCCGGCGCTGCGCCGCAAGCTCGCCGACCAGCTCGACGACCTGACCCGCGCACTGCGCGTCCGGGAGGCGTAGGACATGGCCGGTTGCCGCCGGTGATCCCGCTCGCCGCCGGTCTGCGGGCCGACGGCGAGCGGGATCACCGCTCTGCTTCGGGCAGCCGGCGAAGCCGACGTCCGGCACCTTCTCCTGCTCTCCGCCCCGAAGACCGGCGGTACGAGCCCGTCCACTCCCGCTTTCCGAGCGGGTTGCCCGGCCGTTCAGGGGGATGATGCGGCGATCACTCGTTCGTGTGGGCCTGGTGGGATTCGAAGAGGGGAGCGAGTCGTGGGGCTACGTTGGCGGCATGTCACGTTTCCGTATGCACCCGACGAGCGAGCAGGCGGGCGTCATGCCCAAACACTGTGCGCACGCCCGGTATGTGTGGAACCTGGCCGTCGAGCAGCACGCGCACGCTTTCGGCGTACTCCCCCCGGCCGCACTCCACTGGTGCGGATTCGTCGCCGCAGACGGAACGATCGTGGAGCGCGCTGGCGGATCATCCGAGACAGCCCTTCATCCAGCCGTCAGGGACCAACAGCACGCCCACGCCTTCCGCAGCTTCTTGCGATCCACGCACGCAATCACGCACGTTCCGAAGTCGCCCAAGGCCTACCCCGGCTCCACTGAACCTGTACCAGGGTGGTGACTTCGGGCTGGAGCGCAAGGTGAACGCAGCAACCAACGTCGCGGCGGGACAGGGCGGGATTCCCTGCCCCCGGCGCACAGCCGGTGCCGGAGGGGCGACAGCGGCGAGCAGCCGCTCGAGCGCCCGTGAACCTCAACCCACCTGGGTTGGAATCCCCCTCCTCTGAAAAGACGGGGAGGATGTCAAGGAGGACAGTCCCATGAGCACCCCGCCGCCCTTGGACCACCCCGCCCGCCTCGCCTCCGGTCCCGACGGCCCGCACGCCCTGCGGCCCCTGCTCGACACCGTGCTCGACGCCCTCGACAGCGGCCGCCGCGCCCGCGGCGGACCCCTGCCCGCGGGCGGGCCCGAGGCGGTCGCCGCCCGGGTGCGCGACGCCGTGGGCGCCGTCCTGCCCGAGCACGGCGACCCGGACGCCCTGCGCGGCCTCGTGCACGCCCTCGCCGAAGGCGCCGCCGACCCCGCCGACCCGCTGTGCGCGGCCCACCTGCACTGCCCGCCGCTCGCCGTGGCCATCGCCGCCGACCTCGCCGTCAGCGCCCTCAATCCCTCCCTGGACTCCTGGGACCAGGCACCCGCCGCCTCCGAACTCGAAGCCCTCGTCACCCGCGCGCTCGCCCACGAGACCGGCCTCGCCGACTCCGTCGTCACCACCGGCGGCACCGAGTCCAACCAACTCGCCCTGCTGCTCGCACGCGAGTCCTGCGGCGACGTCCGCCTGGTCTGCGGTGCCAACGCCCACCACTCCCTGCCCCGCGCCGCCTGGCTGCTCGGCCTGCCCGAACCCCTGATCGTGCCCGCCCCCTCCGGCACCCTCGACCCGGCCGCCCTGCACGGCGTCCTCACCGACCCCGGCGGACCGCGCGGCTCCCTCCTCGTGGCCGCCACCGCCGGCACCACCGACGCCGGCCTCATCGACCCCCTCCCGGAGATCGCCGGACTGTGCGCCGCCCACGGCGCCCGGCTGCACATCGACGCAGCCCACGGCGGGGGACTGCTGTTCAGCGAACGCCACAGGGACAAGCTGACCGGACTCGAAGCCGCCCACACCGTCACCCTCGACCTGCACAAACTCGGCTGGCAGCCGGTCGCCGCCGGACTCCTCGCCGTCCGCCACCCCCGCGACCTCGCCGTCCTGCACCAGCGCGCCGACTACCTCAACGCCGGCGACGACACCGAGGCCGGCCTGCCCGACCTGCTCGGCCGCTCCCTGCGCACCACCCGCCGCCCCGACGTCCTCAAGATCGCCGTCACCCTCAAGGCGCTCGGCCGCAGCGGCCTCGGCGCCCTCGTCGACCAGGTCTGCGCCCGAGCCCGCGAGTTCGCCGACCTCATCCACGACCACCCCGGCTTCGAACTCCACGACCGGCCCACCATCAGCACCGTCCTGTTCCGGCCCGCCGGCGCCACCGACGACGCCGTCGCCACCGTGCGCCGCAGACTCCTCACCGAAGGCCGCGCCGTCCTCGGCCGTGCCCGCCTCGACGACCGGCTCTGGCTCAAGGCCACCCTGCTCAACCCGGACATCCGGACCGAAGACCTGGCCGCTCTGCTGAAACTGGTGGAAGGAAGCACCCCCCGATGAACCATCCCGCACACCACACTTCCCAGGCCCCTCGCGACCTGGTCGGCATCGGCATCGGGCCGTTCAACCTCTCCCTGGCCGCGCTCGCCCACCCGCTCACCGGTCTCGACACCGTCTTCTACGAACAGCGCCCCCGCTTCCACTGGCATCCCGGCCTGCTCATCGACGGCTCCCGCGTCCAGGTGCCCTTCCTCGCCGACCTGGTCACCCTCGCCGACCCGGCCAGCGACTGGTCCTTCCTCAACTACCTCAAGACCCGCGACCGGCTCTTCCCCTTCTACTTCGCCGAGCGCTTCCACATCCAGCGCGCCGAATACGACGCCTACTGCCGCTGGGTCTCCGAGAACCTGCCCGCGGTGCGCTACGGCCACCACGTCGACGCCGTCCGCTGGAACCCCGGACTCCGCCTTTTCGAGGTCGACTTCACCCAGCTCGACGCCGACGGCGAAGCGGAGGCCGTCGGCCGCGCCCACACCCGCAACGTCGTCCTCGGCATCGGCACCGAACCTCACGTGCCCGCCCCGCTGAGGCCCCTCGCCGACGCCCCCGGCGTCCCCGTCGTCCACGCCGCCGACTACCTCGACCACCGCGACACCCTGCTCGCGGCCGGCCACATCACCGTCGTCGGCTCCGGACAGTCCGGTGCCGAGGTCTTCCTCGACCTGCTGCGCCACCGCCGGGCCGGCGGCGAGCGGCTGCACTGGATCGGCCGCACCGAGGCCTTCGCCCCGATGGAATACTCCAAGCTCGGCCTGGAGCACTTCACCCCCGACTACATGCGCTACTTCCACGCCCTGGCCGAACCCGTGCGCGACCGGCTCGTCGCCGGCCAGTGGCAGCTCCACAAGGGCGTCGACGCCGACACCCTCGCCGCCATCCACGACGAGCTCTACCGCCGCACGCTGGACGGCGGCTGGCCCGACGCCGTACTGACCCCCGGTGTCCGGGTCCGCACCGCAGGCCGGGTCGCCGGCTCCCGGATCGAACTCCACCTGGAACACATGCAGCAGGGCACCCGCACCCGCCTCACCACCGACGCCGTCGTCCTCGCCACCGGCTACCGCGAACGTCCCGTCACGCACCTGCTCACCGGACTCGATCCCCACCTGCACCGCGACGGCAAGGAACGCCTGTGTGTCGACGAGCAGTTCCGCCTCGCCCTCGACCCGGCCATCACCGCCACCGGCTGCCACGTCTACGTGCAGAACGCCGAACGCCACACCCACGGCGTCGGCGCCCCCGACCTGGGCCTCGCCGCCTGGCGCAGCGCCAGCATCCTCAACGCGGTGACCGGAACGCAGGCCTACCCGCTGCCCGCCCGCACCGCCTTCACCACCTTCGGCCTGGAACGGCGACGGCCCCAGATCCCGCCGTCGCGCCAGATCAAGGCGCTGACGCCCCTGGCGGACGGGATCTGAGGCCGTCCTGAGAAGAAGGAAGCCGATCAGAACACCGGCGTGCCGTTACGCGTCAGCTTCCAGTCCAGCGATGCGAAGTCCTTCGGGTCCAGCACGCCCTTCGCCGTGACCCACTCCGCGATCCGCGTGCGGATCTCGGTCGACTCCGCCCACAGCTCCTTCGCCGAGGCCACGTGCGGGAACGCGCCACCGCCGTTTGCCCGGTAGTTGTTCACCGCCATCACGAACTCCTGGGCGTCGTCCAGCGCCGCGCCGTTGAACGTGAGGTTCTTGATCCGCGAACCGGCCGGCTGGGCGATGTCGATGTCGTACTGCAGCCCCGACACGTAGTCGTAGTTGTAGTCCGGGCGGCCGCCCGCGTTCGTCAGCTTGTTCACGTCGACCTGCGCGCCGGCGGCCGTCTGCACGAAGTACTCCGCCGAGTACTCCAGGTACGCCCGCAGCTGGGCACCCGTCATCAACTTGGCGACCAGCGTGTTGTCGTACACGTACAGGCTCGACAGGTCCCGGATCGTCACATTGCCGGCCGGGATCTCGGAGGTGCGCGAGAAGGGCGAGGCCTGCGAGACGACCGGCAGCGCGGCGTACTGCGTGCCCGCCAGCGCGGCCTTGACCACGTCCTCCTGCACCTTGTTGATCAGGTCGATGATCGGGGCGTCCTTGTAGCGGGCGTCGACCGTGGTGAGGGTCTCCGTCGCCCGGCCGACCACCTGGTTGACGTACTCCACGACCTTCGCGTGCTCGTCCGACAGCAGCTTGGTGATCTCCGGGTCGTCGGCGACGGTGTTGGCGTTGCGCAGCGAGGCGGAGACCGACTCCACCTCCCACTCGCCCTTGACGAACACCAGCTCGATGTCGAAGAGGGAGAGCCGCTCGGCGTAGCACAGCGGCTCCGACAGCACGACCGTCTTGCCGGTCTTGTCGTTGGTGACCTTCAGCTCCGCGATCTCCTTGTGCGCGTGGCCCACCAGGATCGCGTCGATGCCGGGCACCTGCCGGGCGATGTTCGCGGCGGCGTCCTCCACGTACGGCAGCTGGTCGCCGTACGACGAGGTGCCGGACGTGCCGGAGTGCGCCGACACGATGACCACGTCCGCGCCCATCGAACGCAGTTTGGGCACCCACTTCGCGGCCTGCTCCTCAAGACCTGGGAAGTCCAACTTGCCCTGGACGTAGGCCTTGTCCCAGATCGCGATGCCCGGGTTGGTCAGACCGAGCACGGCCACCGTCACCGGTGCGGCGACACCCGGCGCGTGGAACTTCTTCATGAAGTACGGCGGGAAGGCCGGCTTCTGCGTCTTGTGGTCCACCGCGTTCGCGCCGAGCAGCGGGAAGTCGCACTGCTCCTCGAACTTGCGCAGCGTTTCGATGCCGTAGTTGAACTCGTGGTTGCCGAGCGCCACCGCGTCGTACCCGATGGCGTTCATGGCCTTGGCCATCGGGTGCACCGGACCGCGCTCGGCGGTGATCGGGTCGACCTTCGCGTAGTAGTACGTCAGCGGGGTGCCCTGAATCGTGTCACCGGCGTCCAGGAGCAGCGTGTTCTCACGGCCCTTCTCCTCGCGGACCTGGTCCACCAGCGTGGAGACCCGGGCCAGGCCCTGGGCGTTGCCCGCCGAGTCGCTGTACTCGCCGTCCTTGAAGTAGTCCCAGTTGAACACGTGCCCGTGCAGGTCGGTCGTGCCCATGACGGTGAGGGAGTAGCGCTTGCCCGTTCCGGGCTTGTCGCCCGCCGCGGGAGTCGCGGCGGGCGCGGCCTGGGCCGCCGGAGCCGCCACGGCGCCGGCCAGCGCGACCCCGGCCCCGGTGGCGGCGGACTTGGTCAGGAACTTCCGGCGGTTCAACGGCATGTCTGGTTCTCCTCGTGAACAGGTCGATGACGCGCGTAGATTCTGGCGGTCCGCGGCGAACCGCAACACCCCCGGAAGGTTGCGATCTGGTGACCGGCGAGCGCGTAAAACCGGGCATCGGTGACAGAGTGGGGCGTATGGCCTCAGCCTCCGCACCGGAACCCGGCCCAGCCGTCCCCTACGGCACCCCCGACGCACCCCGGATCGCCGTCCGCGGCGAGGCGCACCTCGAAGTCGACCCCGAGATCGCCCGCATCGGCATCACCGTCACCGCCCGCGGCAAGGACCGCCGTTCGGCCCTCGACGACCTCACCCGGCGTAACGCCCGCGTCCTCGACCTCGTCAAGTCCTACGGCCCGGCGGTGGAGCACTTGGAAGACGGGCGCCTTCTCCATCAGCCCCGAGCCGACCCGGCACGGCCGCGGCGAGCGCGTCCGCATCTACCACGGCGCCGTCCGTCTCACCGCCGAACTCTCCGATTTCACCGCCCTCGGTGAACTCACCACCCGACTGGCCGACTTGGAACTCACCCGGGTGGACGGCCCCTGGTGGGCGCTGCGCCCCGGCTCACCGGCCCACCGGGAGGCACGCCGGCAGGCCGTGCAGGAGGCCGTTCAGCGGGCCAGGGAGTACGCCGAGGCGCTGGGCACCTCGCTCACCGCCCTGGTCGAGATCGCCGACGTCGGCCTGGGGCGCCCTCAGGGCTCGTCGCAGTCCCGAGGCCGGACGCGCATGGTCTCCGGCCACGGCGCGTCCGTGGAGCGGGACGAGGCCGCGCCCCTGGACCTCGAACCCGAGCGGCAGCACGTCCACGCGCAACTCGACGCGCGATTCACCGTGGCACCGCCCAGACTGTGATTACGTCAGTTGCGTCTTTTGGTCCGCGAACGGGGCGAACGCTCGTCGGAGCGCCGCCCCGCACAGTTCAACAGTTGTCAAAACTCCTTCATGCAAAGGTTGTTGAGTAGTCACGTCGTACCAATCGTCTACCCACTGGTAAGGCCTAGGCTCACATCATGCGCCGAGCAAAGATCGTCTGTACTCTGGGGCCCGCCACCGACACGTACGACCAGATCAAGGCACTGGTCGACGCCGGAATGGACGTCGCCCGATTCAACCTCAGCCACGGCGGCCACGCCGAACACGAGGAGCGCTACCGGCACGTACGCAGGGCCGCCGACGCGACCGGACGCAGCGTCGCAATCCTCGCCGACCTTCAGGGCCCGAAGATCCGGCTCGGCCGCTTCCGTGAAGGACCCGTACTCCTCGAACGCGGTGACACCTTCACCATCACCGTCGAAGAGGGCGTCGAGGGCGACCGCCACATCTGCGGCACCACCCACGCCGGCCTCGCCGAGGACGTCACCCCCGGCGAGCGCATTCTCGTCGACGACGGCAAGGTGGGCCTCGAGGTCACCGCCGTCGACGGCCCCCATGTCCGCACCCGGGTGATCGAGAGCGGCGTGATCTCCGACCACAAGGGGCTCAATCTGCCGGGCGTCGCCGTCTCGGTCCCCGCCCTGTCCAAGAAGGACGAGGACGACCTGCGCTGGGCGCTGCGCACCGGCTTCGACGTCGTCGCGCTGTCCTTCGTCCGCGGTGGCCGGGACATCCTCGACGTCCACCGCGTCATGGACGACGAGGGCCGCCGCCTCCCTGTCATCGCCAAGATCGAGAAACCGCAGGCGGTGGAGGCCGTCGACGACATCGTGGCCGCCTTCGACGGCATCATGGTCGCCCGCGGCGACCTGGGCGTGGAAATGCCGCTGGAGCAGGTCCCGATCGTCCAGAAGCGCGCGATCAAGCTGGCCAGGCGGAACGCCAAGCCGGTGATCGTCGCCACCCAGATGCTCGACTCGATGATCGGTAACTCCCGCCCGACCCGCGCGGAGGCCTCGGACGTGGCCAACGCGGTGCTCGACGGCACGGACGCGGTGATGCTGTCGGGCGAGACCAGCGTGGGCAAGCACCCGGTGGAGACGGTGCGGACGATGGCCCGCATCGTCGCGGCGGCCGAGGAGGACCTCCTCGCCGAGGGACTGCCTCCGCTGACCGACCGCAACAAGCCCCGCACCCAGGGCGGCGCCGTGGCCCGCGCCGCGGCGGAGATCGGCGACTTCCTCGGCGCCAGGTTCCTGGTCGCCTTCACCCAGTCGGGTGACACCGCCCGCCGGCTCTCCCGCTACCGCTCCCCCATCCCGCTGCTGGCCTTCACCCCGGAGCCGGCCACCCGCTCCCAACTCAGCGCCACCTGGGGCGTGGAGACGTTCCTGGGCCCGCGTGTCGACTCGACCGACGCCATGGTCGAGCAGGTCGACGAACTGCTGCTGCGGTACGGCCGGTGCGAGAAGGGCGACGTGGTGGTGATCACAGCGGGCTCGCCTCCGGGGGTGCCGGGCTCGACGAACCTGGTCAGGATTCACCACATCGGGGAGGACGACACTCCCAAGTAGAACTTGCGACCTTGAATTCGGAGGAAACGTACCCCGGGTCGGATTCGAACCGACGCTGGATGGTGTTTGAGACCATTGCCTCTACCGCTGGGCTACCGGGGCCCCCTTTGAAACAAAGATCGACGGTCACCCGCCGTCCCCCTACCTTACCGCAGCTGGGTACGCTCTTGGAGCAGTACCCGCCCGCCCCGGAACAAGGAGCGCCCCCGTGACCGCCGAGTCGCCCGAGCCCGTAGACGTGTCCGACGACGACAAGTCGCACGTGCCTCCGCTGACGACCCGGGTCGTCATCGCCGAGGACGAGGCACTGATCCGGCTCGACCTCAAAGAGATGCTGGAGGAAGAGGGCTACCGGGTCGTCGGTGAGGCCGGGGACGGTGAGCGGGCCGTGGAGCTGGCCCGCGAGCACCGCCCGGACCTGGTGATCCTCGATGTGAAGATGCCCAAGCTCGACGGCATCTCGGCGGCGGAGCGGATCGCCGAGGAGCGGATCGCGCCCGTGCTCATGCTCACCGCGTTCTCGCAGCGCGACCTGGTGGAGCGCGCCCGGGACGCCGGGGCGATGGCGTACCTGGTGAAGCCGTTCAGCAAGAGCGACGTCGTCCCCGCCATCGAGATGGCCGTCTCGCGGTTCACCGAGCTGAAGGAGCTGGAGAAGGAGGTCGCTGACCTCGCCCAGCGGCTGGAGACCCGCAAGCTGGTCGACCGTGCCAAGTCGGTCCTTCAGACGGAGTACGGGCTGACCGAGCCGGCCGCGTTCCGCTGGATCCAGAAGACCTCGATGGACCGCCGCATGTCGATGCAGCAGGTCGCGGAGGCGGTCATCCAGGACAGCGAGGAGAAGAAGGCCGCGAAGGGCGCCAAGTCCGACAAGGACTGAGCCGGGCAGACCAGTACACGGGGAATGGGCCCGCTTCCCCTTACGGGACGCGGGCCCACTCTCGTTTCGGCGGTTACCCGGGGGTCAGTCCTCGCCCAGGTACGCCTTGCGGACCGATTCGTCGTGCAGCAGGTCCTGGCCGGTGCCGGAGAGCACGATGTTGCCGACTTCCATGACGTGTCCCTGGTCGGCGAGGGAAAGAGCCGCCTGGGCGTTCTGCTCGACGAGCAGAATCGTCGTGCCCTGGGATTTCAGGTCGGCGATGGTCGCCATGATCTTCTGCATCATGATCGGGGAAAGGCCCATGGAGGGCTCGTCGAGCATGAGCAGTTTCGGCTGGGACATCAGCGCCCGGCCCATGGCGAGCATTTGCTGCTCGCCGCCGGAGAGGGTGCCCGCGGCCTGCTTTCTGCGTTCGCCCAGGATGGGGAAGAGATCGTAGGCGTGCTGAATGCCCTTTTCGATGCCTTCCTTGTCCTTGCGCAGGAAGGCGCCGAGCCGGAGATTGTCCTCGATCGTCATCCGCGGGAAGATGTGCCGCCCCTCGGGGGAGTGGGCGAGTCCCATCGAGACGATCTGGTGGGCGGGGACCTTCTTCAGCGACTTGCCGTTGAACCTGATGTGCCCGCCGACCGGCTTGAGCAGCCCGGACAGGGTGCGCAGCGTGGTGGTCTTGCCGGCGCCGTTGGTGCCGATGAGGGTGACGACCTGACCGGCCTCGACCGTGAAGGAGATGCCCTTGACGGCCTGGATCTTGCCGTAGGCGACGCGGAGGTCCTCTACTTCGAGCAGTGCGGTCATCGGTCGTTCTCCTTGCCGGGCGCGGCGTCCTGCGGGGTGTCGGCCTCTGCCTGCGCCTCGGCCGCCTCGGCTTGTGTCTCGGCGTTCTCGACCTCGGCGGCCTCCTCGGCGCCGGGCGCGCCCTCGAAGGGTTCGCCGAGGTAGGCGGCGATGACGCGCTCGTCGCGCTGGACGGTGGCGCTGTCGCCCTCGATGAGCTTTTCGCCCTGGACGAGTACGGCGACGCGGTCGCAGAGGTTCATGATGAACCGCATGTCGTGCTCGATGACGAGCACGGCGATGCCCATGTCCCGGATGGCGAAGACCAGTTCCTCGGTGGCCCGGGTCTCCTGCGGGTTCATGCCGGCGGTGGGCTCGTCCAGGAGCAGCAGGCCCGGCTCACTGGCCAGGGCGCGGGCGATCTCCAGCTTGCGCTGCTCGCCGTAGGGCAGGTTGCGCGAGAGGTGCTCGGCCTTGTGGGCGAGGCCCACGAACTCCAGCAGCTCCATGGCCCGCGCGCGGGAGGCGGCTTCGGCCCGGTGGAATCCGGGGCCGCGCAGCAGGGCGGACCACAGTCCTTCCTTGGTGCGGGTGTGCCGGCCGACGAGCACGTTCTCCAGGACCGTCATGTTGGCGAACAGGCGGATGTTCTGGAAGGTGCGGGCGATGCCTGCGGCGGTGACCTTGAAGGACTTGGGCGGCAGGACCTCGCCCTTGTAGCGGACCTCGCCCTCGGTCGGGATGTAGAGGCCGGTGAGGCAGTTGAAGAAGGTGGTCTTGCCGGCGCCGTTGGGGCCGATGAGTCCCACGATCTCGCCGCTGTGGACGGTGAGGTCCACTCCGCGTACGGCGGTCAGGCCCCCGAAGCGCATGGTCACGCCGCGTGCGTCGAGGACGGTCTCGCCGGGGGCGGCCGCGGCGGGTGTGGTGTCCCTGGTGGTGGTGTCGGTAGTCATGGGTCAGACCCCTGCCTTGCTGAGGACCGCGGGTGCCTCCGACTGCTCGTGGAACTCGAGCTGGCGGCGCCGGTTGGGGATGAGGCCTTCCGGACGGAAGCGCATCAGCAGTACGAGTGCGAGACCGAAGGCCAGGAGCTGGTAGTCGCCGAGGAACTGCAGCTTGGCCGGGATGAGGTAGAGCAGCGCCGCGCCGACCAGGGGACCGCTGATGGTGCCCATGCCGCCGAGGACGACCGCGGCGAGCAGGAAGGCGGAGTTGGGCGGCACGACGTGGGCGAACTGGTACTGCTCCGGGGTCACGGTGTAGGTGACGTGGGCCTGGACGGCGCCGGCGAGGCCGGCCAGCGTGGCGCCGAGGGCGAAGGCGATGAGCTTGACGCGGAAGCCGTTGATGCCCATGGCGCGTGCGGCGGTCTCGTCCTCGCGGATGGCGATCCAGGCGCGGCCGATGCGGGAGTCGCTGCTGCGCCGGAACACCACGACGACGATCAGCGTGATGAGGAGCATCAGCAGGAAGTAGTTGGCGAAGCGGGCGATGGTGAACCCGAGGAAGGTGTGCTCCTGGCCGAAGTCGAAGCCGAGGATGTTCAGGTTGGGGATGGAGGAGATGCCGTTGGAGCCGTTGGTGACGTCCGGTCCGGAGGTGCCGTCCATGTTGAGGACCGCGATCCGGAAGATCTCTCCGAAGCCGAGGGTGACGATGGCGAGGTAGTCGCCGCGCAGCCGCAGGGTGGGGGCGCCGATGAGGACGCCGAAGATCATGGCGACCACGCCGCCGAGCAACGCGGAGGCCCAGAACGGCAGATGGAGGCTCAGGGGCGAGGACGGCGAGCCGGAGACCAGGGCCGCCGTGTAGGCGCCGACACCGAGGAAGGCCACGTAACCGAGGTCGAGCAGGCCGGCGAGGCCGACGACGATGTTCAGGCCGAGTGCGACGGTCGCGAAGATCAGGATGTAGACGCCGATCGTCGCGTACTGGTCGTCGGACTGGGTGAAGGGGAAGGCGGCGGCGGCAACGAAGGCGCTGAGCATGGTGACGTTGCGGTGCTTGGCGGTGATCGCCGAGACACGGGCCACCAGTCCGGCCTTGAAGAGCGCGGCGAAGCAGAAGCCGACGGTGATGAGGAAGCCGACGAAGAGCTCGTCGTACGAAGTGCTGATGCCGTACGTGAAGACGGTGAGGCCGATGGCCATGGCCGCGATGATGACGAGGATCTCGGCGTAGACCGGCAGGGCGCGGGCCGGGGCGGGGGTGCCGGAGGCGATCGCGGCCCGGGCCACGGCGAGCTTGTTGCGCGTGTTGTGCCGTATCTGGTCCCAGGTGCTGTCCTCGGGGTCGGCGGGCTCGGCCGCCGGCCGCTCGAACGGCAGGGAGAGCACGCCGATCACGGTGAGGACGGTGGCCGCGGCGAGGATCCAGGCGCCCGGTTCGAGGTTGACCAGCCCGCCGAGTTTCCCGCTGATCGCGAGGATGGTGTACCAGGCGGTGCCGAAGGTGCCGAGTGCGGCCAGGGTGAGCGCGCCGGTGCCGCCGGCGGGCACGAGCCAGCCGAGGCCCTTGACGCCGTAGGAGGCGAGACCCAGCAGGGCGGTGAGCGCCGCGCCGATGAGGACCAGGACCTGGAGGCCGCCGGGGTAGCCGTAGACCGTGAGGTCGCCGGGGAATTCGGAGGTCCACGTCCAGGCGAGGAAGGCGGAGACGACGGTCAGGACGGCGCCGCCGGTGGCCAGGGCGAGGCCGACGCGCTCCGGCAGGCGGATGATGCCGGTGGCGGTGGCGTTGCCGGCGGCGGGTGCGCCGGCGGCGTCGGGTGCGGTGGTCTGTGTGGTCATCGGTGTCACGCCCTGTCCGCCACGCGCTCGCCGAGCAGACCCTGGGGCCTGAACAGCAGCACGAGGATGAGGAGTACGAACGCCCAGACGTTGGCCCAGGACTGGCTGCCGAACTGGTGCATGCCGGGGATGTCGGAGATGTAGGCGGTGGCGAGGGTCTCGGCGACGCCGAGGACGATGCCGCCGATCATGGCGCCGTAGATGTTGCCGATGCCACCGAGGACGGCCGCGGTGAACGCCTTCAGGCCGAGGATGAAGCCCATGCGGAACTGGATCTCGCCGTACTTGAGGCCGTAGGCGACGGATCCGACGGCGGCGAACGTGGCGCCGAGGGCGAAGGCGACCACGATGATGCGGTCGGTGTTGACGCCCATGAGCTTGGCGGTGTCCGGGTCCTGCGCGGTGGCCTGCATGCCCCGTCCGGTACGGGTCTTCATGACGAAGTAGGCGAGGATGGCCATGCTGATGGGGGCGGCGCAGAAGAGGAAGATGTCACCGGTCTGGATGGTGACGCTACCGATCTCGAAGGGGCCTCCGGCGATCTGCGGGAAGGTGCGGGCGGACTTGGCGTCCGGGTACCAGGCCCACACCGCCTGCTGGAGCGCGAGGGAGAGACCGATGGCGGTGATCAGGGGCGCCAGGCGAGGGCCGCCGCGCAGGGGACGGTAGGCGAACCGTTCCGCCCCGATGGCGACGAGGACGGCGACGATGATGGCGCCGAGAAGCATGAGCGGCAGCGCGATCCACATGGACGTGCCGTTCGGAAGCACCCACAGATAGACCGAGAGCGCGCCGAAGGCGCCGGTCATGAAGATCTCGCCGTGGGCGAAGTTGATGAGCTGGACAATGCCATAGACCATCGTGTAGCCGATGGCGACCAGCCCGTACATGGATCCCAGTAGCAGGCCGTTGACCAGCTGCTGCGGCAGTTCGTTCACCGCATGTCCTCCGAGACGTTCGGATGTTCGACGGATTGTGGCCGGATGCGAGTGCGCGCGGGGCGCCAGTGGAACAGCGCCCCGCGCGACTGGTGAGCGGTGCTGGTGCGGCTCAGCCCGTGTAGGTGCCGGAGTGGACCGGGTTCCACGCGCCGTTCTTGACGGCGTAGACGGTGAGCTGCTTGTTGGTGGCGTCGCCGAACTCGTCGAAGGAGACCTTGCCGGTCACTCCGTCGAAGGAGACGTTCTGCATGGCCTCGGTGACCTTGGCGCGGGCGTCGGACGGCAGCTTGCCGCCGTTGTCGTCGACGACCTTCTTGACGGCCTCGATGACGGCCCAGGCCGAGTCGTAGGAGTAGCCGCCGTAGGCGGAGTACTCGTCCTTGTAGCCGGCGGCCTTGTAGTCGGCCATGAACTGCTTGGCGGAGTCGAGCTCCTCGACCGGGGCGCCGACGGAGGTGGCGAGGTCGCCGTTGCTCTCGGCGCCGGCCAGCTGGATGAACTTGGCGTCGTAGATGCCGTCGCCGCCGATGAGCGGGATCTTGGCGCCGGCGGCCTTGATCTGCTTGCTGAGCGGGCCGGCCTGCGGGTACTCGCCGCCGTAGTAGACGACGTCCGCGCCGGACTTCTTGACCTTGGTGGCGACCGCGGAGAAGTCCTTGGTGTCCGGGTCGATGTGCTCGGTGCCGACGACCTTGCCGCCGAGCTTCTTGAACTCGTCGGTGAAGGTGCCCGCCAGGCCGGCGCCGTAGGTCTTCTTGTCGTCGATGACGAAGACCTTCGTCTTCTTCGAGGTGTTGAAGACGTACTGCGCGGCGAAGGGACCCTGGATGGCGTCCGTGGTCGCGGTGCGGAAGTACGACTTGTACTGGCGCACCTTCTTGGTCCGCCAGTCGGCGCCCTGGCTGAGCGAGGGGCCGGTGTTGGCGGGGGAGACCTGGACCAGCTTGGCGTCGTCGAAGACCCGCTGCATGGACTCCGCGACCGAGGAGTTGAGGGGGCCCACGGCGCCGAGGACGTCCTTGTTGGCGACGAGCTTGACGGCGTTCTGCTGGCCCGAGGAGGGCTGGGCCTGGTCGTCCAGGGCCTCGATCTTGAAAGTGACGCCCTTGACGAACTTCTGCTTGTTGGCCGTCTTGGCAGCCAGGTCGGCGGAGTTCTTGATGCCGAGGCCCAGTGCGGACAGGTCGCCGGTCAGCGGGGCGTCGACGCCGATGATCACGGTGGTGCCACCGTCGCCGGAGTCCGAACCCTTGTCTCCGCCACCCCGCGAGCCGCAGGCGGTGAGGGTGAGTGCTCCCGCTGCCAGTGCTGCGGTAATGGCGATGAGTGAACGTTGACGCACGATCAGTCCTTTCCCTGGCACGGCCCCTCCCCCCTGGAAGAGGTCGAGTCGAGCGCGGAGTCGAAGGGGTATTCCGACGGCGCCGTGACTGGCGGTGACTCTAGGCGTGCTCAGGGAACGTGGAGGAGGGTCTGGCCAAGGCTGTGACGCTCTTGTTATGACACGACGTATTGCAGAGCGGTAGGTGGAGGGTGGAACAGCGGAATTCAGGCCGATTCGCCCGGTCCGGATTCTGAGAACTCGCAGGACGTGCGGGGGCTGCGTTCAGGTGTCTCAACGGTTTTGGTGATTACCTGAGGCTGTTGCCGCAGGCGTCTCGCAGGGCTTGGGAGAGGCTCTGTGCATAGCGTGGCCCGAGGATGAAACTGTGCACCTGGATTGCGCGCTTATTACGCAGTGTTACGTCCAGGAAAGGGAGCCCGGCGTCCTCCGGCACTTTTCCGCATTCCTTCACATGCATGGTGATCACAATTTTGTGGGCGGATCCCGCCCTGGTGCGGAAAGGGGGGCGGGGCTCGGAGGTGAGGGAAAGTCCCGCGTACGGCTGGGCGATGCCGGTGACGGTCACGGGCGGGCCGGACCGCACGCTGACCAGCACCGCGAAGCTGAATGTCCCGGTTCCGGCGCCGTGGGGTGCGGCGACCTCTTCCAGGTAGGACACGTCGGTCACTTGGGAGGGGTAGGGCGGCGCCGGGGGCTGCGGCCGGGGCTGCGGCGCGTCCTGACGGGTGGCGAACAGGTAGCCGCCGCCCGCGAGGAGAAGGGCGAGCGTCAGGGTGGTGAGGGCGGCCCGGCGGTGCCGTCGGTACAGCCGCGCGAGAGGGGTGTGCGCGAGGCCGCCGGTGCGGGGTGGATCGTCCGGGTCGGGCGTGCCCCACGCGCGCGTGCCCTCGCCCGGTTCGAGCGGCCCGACACCGTTCACGGCCGCGGCCTCCTGTCGGGCGTGCCGACTTGGTGCGGGCCGGTGCGCTGGAGTTGACGGCAAGTCAGTTCGTTTGGCGAGGGCGCCGTTTGGGGGCGGGATCGCCTCGACCGCGCCCCCGGCCGGGGCGCTCCTCCCGTTGTCATGGCAAGAAGCTAGGCGGCCCGGTGGCCGGGGGCAACGGTAGAGGAGGCGGCTCCGCGGCTCAGCCGGCCGCGCCGACGGGGCCGTCGCCCGGCCTCACGTCGCGCAGCAGGCAGGTCAGGCGGGCGCTGCACACCCGCCGTCCCTCCTCGTCGCTGATCACGATCTCGTACGTCGCCGTCGAACGTCCCCGGTGGACGGGTGTGGCCACGCCGGTGACCAGACCGGAGCGCGCCCCGCGGTGATGGGTGCAGTTCAGGTCGACACCGACGGCGATCTTGGAGCTGCCGCCGTGCAGCATGGCGCCGACCGAGCCGAGGGTCTCGGCGAGGACGGCGGAGGCGCCGCCGTGCAGCAACCCGTAGGGCTGGGTGTTGCCCTCCACCGGCATGGTTCCGACGACGCGCTCGGCCGACGCCTCCAGGATCTGCACGCCCATGCGGGTGCCGAGGTGTCCGGCGGAGAAAAGGGCGGGCAGGTCGACGCCGAGCGCGGCGTACTCGTCGACGACTTCCTGCGGGAACTTCACGTTCTGCTGCTCGCCCATGGGGCCCGGCTCCGTTCGTCCTTGATCGGCTCGGCGCCGATCGGCTCGGGGTCGATCGGCCACCGTATTCACTGAGCGAACGCTCAGTCGGCCGCCGATTGTTCCAGACGCACCACGACCGACTTGCTGGCCGGGGTGTTGCTGGTGTCAGCGGTGGCGTCCAACGGCACCAGCACGTTGGTCTCCGGGTAGTACGACGCGGCACAGCCCCGGGCCGTCGGATAGTGCACGACCCGGAAGCCCGGCGCCCGCCGCTCCACGCCGTCCTTCCACTCGCCGACCAGGTCCACGTAGGACCCGTCGGCCACCCCCAGCGCCCGCGCGTCCTCCGGGTTGACCAGCACCACCCGCCGGCCGTTCCTGATCCCCCGGTAGCGGTCGTCGAGGCCGTAGACCGTGGTGTTGTACTGGTCGTGCGAGCGCAGCGTCTGCAACAGCAGGCGGCCCTCGGGCAGTTCGGGGAACTCCACGGGCGCGGCGGTGAAGTTGGCCTTGCCGGTGGCCGTCGGGAAGCGGCGCTCGTCGCGCGGCGCGTGCGGCAGCGCGAAGCCGCCGGGGCGGGCCACGCGCGCGTTGAAGTCCTCGAAGCCGGGGATCACCCGGGCGATCCGGTCGCGGATCGCCGCGTAGTCCTTCTCGAACTCCTCCCACGGCACCACGCTCTTCTCGCCCAGCACCCGGCGGGCCAGCCCGCACACGATGGCCGGCTCGGACCTCAGCTGCGCGCTCGCGGGCCGCAGCCGGCCCCGGGAGGCGTGCACCATGCCCATGGAGTCCTCGACGGTGACGAACTGCTCGCCGCCGTCCTGCACGTCCCGCTCGGTGCGGCCGAGGGTGGGCAGGATCAGCGCACGCGCGCCCGTGACCACGTGGGAGCGGTTGAGCTTGGTCGACACGTGCACCGTCAGCCGGGCCCGGCGCATGGCGGCCTCGGTGACGCCGGTGTCGGGGGAGGCGGAGACGAAGTTGCCGCCCATGGCGAAGAACACCTTCGCGTCGCCGTCGCGCAGGGCCCGGATGGCCCGTACGACGTCGTAGCCGTGCTCGCGCGGCGGTGCGAAGGCGAACTCCTTCTCCAGGGCGTCCAGGAAGTCGTGATCGGGGCGCTCGAAGATGCCCATCGTGCGGTCGCCCTGCACGTTGGAGTGGCCGCGTACCGGGCACACGCCCGCGCCCGGGCGGCCGATGTTGCCGCGCAGCAGCAGGAAGTTGACCACCTCGCGGATGGTCGGCACCGAGTGCTTGTGCTGGGTCAGGCCCATCGCCCAGCACACGATGGTGCGCCTGGAGGCGAGGACCATCTCCAGCGCGCGGTCGATCTCCGCGCGCGTGAGCCCGGTCGCGGTGAGCGTCTCGTCCCAGTCGGCGGCACGGGCGGCCTGCGCGAACTCCTCGTAACCATGGGTGTGTTCGCGGACGAACTGCTCGTCCACCGCGCCCTCGGTGTCGAGGACCAGCTTGTTGAGGAGGCGGAAGAGGGCCTGGTCGCCGCCGATGCGGATCTGCAGGAACAGGTCGGTGAGCGCGGCGCCCTTGAGCATGCCCTGAGGGGTCTGCGGGTTCTTGAACCGCTCCAGACCGGCCTCCGGCAGCGGGTTGACGCTGATGATCTTCGCGCCGCCCGCCTTGGCCTTCTCCAGGGCGGAGAGCATCCGGGGGTGGTTCGTCCCCGGGTTCTGCCCGGCGACGATGATCAGGTCGGCCTGGTAGAGGTCCTCCAGGAGCACACTGCCCTTGCCGACCCCGATCGTCTCCGACAGGGCGGAGCCGGAGGACTCGTGGCACATGTTGGAGCAGTCGGGCAGGTTGTTGGTGCCGAGCTCGCGCGCGAAGAGCTGGTAGAGGAACGCGGCCTCGTTGCTGGTGCGGCCGGAGGTGTAGAAGAGGGCCTCGTCGGGGGAGTCGAGGGCGGCGATCTCCTCGGCGACGATGTCGAAGGCGCGCTCCCAGGTGACCGGTTCGTAGTGATCGGCGCCCTCGGGCAGGTACATGGGGTGGGTGAGCCGTCCCTGCTGGCCCAGCCAGTACCCGCTGCGGTCCGCCAGGTCGGATACGGAGTGCGCGGCGAAGAACTCCGGGGTGACCCGGCGCAGGGTGGCCTCCTCGGCGACCGCCTTCGCGCCGTTCTCGCAGAACTCCGCCGTGTGCCGGTGCTCCGGCTCCGGCCAGGCACAGCCCGGGCAGTCGAAGCCGTCCTTCTGGTTGACCCGCAGCAGGGTCAGCGCGGTGCGCCTCACCCCCATCTGCTGCTGGGCGATCCGCAGTGTGTGCCCGATGGCCGGCAGTCCGGCCGCCGCGTGCTGCGGCTCGGCTACCTGCGGCGCGTCCTGAACCGGATCACCCATGGGCGGCTTCGTGGCCATCGCACGCTCTCCTTCGACTGCGGCATGTGAAGAACGTCTCCGATCCTCGCACGGCCCTGTGGCAGGGCTGACGGCCGGGGACGCGGACCACGACGGCCGCGCGCGCCGGCCGGACCCGGGGCGGCTCGTCCCGGAGGCCGCGGAGGCGGGCGGTGGGCCCGTGGGCCCCGGCTGTCAGTGGCACGTGGCAGGATCGGGGACGTGGCAGAGACAGCATCGAAGAAGACCGACACCACCCCCGGCGGCGCCCGGCCGCGGCTGATGCTCATGGACGGGCACTCGCTGGCCTACCGCGCGTTCTTCGCGCTGCCCGCGGAGAACTTCACGACCGCGACGGGCCAGCCGACGAACGCCATCTACGGCTTCGCGTCGATGCTGGCCAACACCCTGCGTGACGAGGCGCCGACGCACTTCGCGGTCGCCTTCGACGTCTCCCGCAAGACCTGGCGCTCCGCGGAGTTCACCGAGTACAAGGCGAACCGCTCCAAGACCCCGGACGAGTTCAAGGGCCAGGTCGAGCTGATCGGCGAACTGCTCGACGCGATGAACGCCTCCCGCTTCGCCGTCGAGGGGTACGAGGCGGACGACGTGATCGCCACCCTCGCCACCCAGGCCGAGGCCGAGGGCTTCGAGGTGCTGATCGTCACCGGCGACCGGGACTCCTTCCAGCTGGTCTCCGAGCACACGACGGTGCTCTACCCCACCAAGGGCGTCTCCGAGCTGACCCGGTTCACCCCGGAAAAGGTCTTCGAGAAGTACGGACTGACGCCGGCCCAGTATCCGGACTTCGCGGCGCTGCGCGGCGACCCGTCGGACAACCTGCCGGGCATCCCCGGCGTCGGTGAGAAGACGGCCGCGAAGTGGATCAACCAGTTCGGTTCGTTCGCCCAGCTCGTGGAGCGGGTCGAGGAGGTCAAGGGCAAGGCGGGCCAGAACCTGCGCGACCACCTGGAGTCCGTCAAGCTCAACCGCCGGCTCACCGAGCTGGAGCGGGGCGTGGAGCTGCCGAGGGCGGTCACCGACCTCGTCCGCACGCCGTACGACCGCAAGGCCGTCGCGATGGTCCTGGACACCCTGGAGATCCGCAATCCCTCCCTGCGCGAGCGGCTCTTCGCCGTGGACCCGGGCGCCGAGGAGGCCGAGTCGATCCCGATCGCGACGGACGGGGTGCAGCTGGACGGGACCGTGCTCGGCACCGGCGAGCTGGCCGGCTGGCTCGCCGGGCACGGCACACAGGTGCTCGGTGTCGCCACCGTCGACGCCTGGGCGCTGGGCGCGGGCTCGGTCGCCGAGATCGCGCTCGCCGCGACCGGGGGAGCGGCCGCCTGGTTCGACCCGTCGCAGCTGGACGAGGCGGACGAGAGCGCGTTCGCGGCCTGGCTTGCCGACGCGGACCGGCCCAAGGTCTTCCACAACGCCAAGGGCGCCATGCGGGTCCTCGCCGAGCACGGCTGGACCATCGAGGGCGCCACCATGGACACCGCGCTCGCCGCCTACCTGGTCAAGCCGGGCCGCCGCTCCTTCGACCTGGACGCGCTGTCCCTGGAGTACCTGCACCGGGAGCTGGCCCCCGCCGCCGCGGCCGACGGGCAGCTCGCCTTCGGCGCCGACGAGGGCGCCGAGGCCGAGGCCCTGATGATCCAGGCCAGGGCCGTCCTCGACCTCGGCGAGGCCTTCGAGGCCCGGCTCGCGGAGGTCGGCGCGGCGGACCTGCTGCGCGACGTGGAACTGCCGACATCCGCACTGCTGGCCCGCATGGAGCGGCACGGCATCGCGGCGGACCGGCCCCACCTCGAGGCGATGGAGCAGATGTTCGCGGGCGCCGTGCAGCAGGCCGTGAAGGAGGCGCACGCGGCGGCCGGGCGCGAGTTCAACCTCGGCTCGCCCAAGCAGCTCCAGGAAGTCCTCTTCGGCGAGCTCGCCCTGCCGAAGACGAAGAAGACGAAGACGGGCTACACGACTGACGCCGACGCCCTGGCGTGGCTGGCCACCCAGACGGACAACGAACTGCCGGTCATCATGCTCCGCCACCGCGAGCAGGCGAAGCTGCGCGTCACCGTCGAGGGCCTGATCAAGACGATCGCGGCCGACGGCCGCATCCACACCACGTTCAACCAGACGGTCGCCGCGACCGGCCGTCTGTCGTCGACGGACCCCAACCTGCAGAACATCCCCGTCCGCACCGACGAGGGCCGGGCCATCCGGCGCGGCTTCGTGGTCGGCGAGGGCTTCGAGTCGCTGATGACGGCCGACTACAGCCAGATCGAGCTCCGCGTGATGGCCCACCTGTCTGAGGACGCGGGCCTGATCGAGGCGTTCACCTCTGGCGAGGACCTGCACACCACGGCGGCCTCGCAGGTCTTCGGCGTCGACCGCCCGGCGGTGGACGCGGAGATGCGGCGCAAGATCAAGGCGATGTCCTACGGCCTGGCGTACGGGCTGTCGGCCTTCGGCCTCTCCCAGCAGCTGAACATCGAGGCGGCCGAGGCACGCGCCCTGATGGACGCCTACTTCGAGCGCTTCGGTGGCGTACGGGACTACCTGCGCCGCGTGGTCGACGAGGCGCGGGCCACCGGCTACACCGAGACCCTCTTCGGTCGCCGGCGCTATCTGCCCGACCTCAACAGCGACAACCGCCAGCGCCGCGAGATGGCCGAGCGCATGGCCCTCAACGCGCCGATCCAGGGCACGGCGGCCGACATCGTCAAGATCGCCATGCTTCACGTGGACCGCGCCCTGCGCGAGGCCGGCCTCGCCTCCCGCATGCTCCTCCAGGTCCACGACGAAATCGTCCTGGAGATCGCCCCCGGCGAACGCGAGACCGTGGAGCAGATCGTCCGCCGTGAGATGGCCGGCGCGGTACGGCTCAGGGCTCCCCTTGACGTCTCGGTCGGCGTGGGCCCGGACTGGGAGTCGGCGGCGCACTAGCCCCGCGGCCGCACGGCGGGGGCGGCTGGGCGCCGCGCGCCCCCGAGAACGACGGGGGCGCGGGCTGCCGTGCCTCTCGGCGGCCCCGCAGCGCCGCCCGTCGTGCGGGCAACCGCAGCGCCGCCCGCGCGGGCAACCGCCCGTCTCGGAAACCCCCGCGACGGGGCGCGTCATGGCACGGGGCGGTCCTCGCCGTGGGCACCATGCCCCGGAGCCGGAGCCGGAGCCGGAGCCGGAGCCGGAGCCGGAGCCGGAGCCGGAGCCGGAGCCGGAGCCCCGGGCCGTCCCATGGCGCGCTGCGCACAGGCCGCCGCCCGTGTGCCGCGATGGCCCCTGGGGGTGGCTCCGCGAGCTTCGATGCGCTCACAGCGGGGTCCTCCCTCTCGTGGCGGAGCCCGTTGTGAGGCCCGTCACTCACGTGGACCCCGCCCAGGCGCAGCCGTGAGCCGTGGCCGACAGGATGCGGGCATGGGTATACGCATGCTCAACCGCCGGCCGGCGGTGATACGGGCGGACATCGGCGAGGTCCCCGAGGGGCCACCCCCGTCGGTGCGGCCCGTCGCGGCCGACGCCAGCACCGCCCGCGTTCCGGCGGATCTGACGACGACCCTGCGCCGTGCCGTGAGCGGGCTCCGCGACTGGTTCGGCCCCGGCGATCCCTTCCTCGGGGAAACACGCCCCTGGTGCTTGTGGGCGGACACCGCACGCGGCTACCTCGCGCTGCTCCTCTCCCCGCTGCACCGGCCCCGCCCGGTGCGCGGCGTCACCGTCTTCGTCGCCACCGCGGCCAGCACCGGCGACCGGCCGGGCGGCCCGCCCCCACACCGCCCCCGCCAAGGCCGCCGGAACCGCTGAGACCGGCCGACGCGGCCCCAAGTGACCGGACCGGCTGACCAGCCGAGGCTGAACCGCTCCCACCGCCGGATCCGCCAGGGGAACCTGCGGAGGCACCGGCACCGGCACAGTCACCTTCGCGGCTTGAACCGACCGATCCGACCGGCCCCGTCACGCCCTCCCCGCAGCCCGGAGGCCGGGCACCGCGCCGGAGCCCGACGTCCAGGGCGTACAGGGGCAGGCCCACGGCCAGGCCCGCACCCGCGCCGAAGCACAGGGTCGGAATCAGCTCCCAGAGAGCGGCCGTCGCCCCCCGGCCCGTCCCCCAGTGCCAGGTCCGCTGGACGGCACCGGCGACCGCGCAGGCCGCGATCACGGCGCAGGCTCGCCGCCGGTCCCGTACCGACAACTCGGGGACTCCCACCGGCTCGTCCGCCGGAGCCCGCCGCAGCGCGTACACCAGGAACCCGGCGATCACGATCGCCGCCACCGCCGAGCCGCCGTACTGCAGGTACCAGTAGACGGGGGCCCCGGCCAAGTGCCGGCCCAGCACCGGGAACAGCCGCATCCCCCACCGGTCGTGGTGGGTGAACGCGTCCCACACCACGTGCGTCAGCGCGCCCAGCGCGGCGGAGGCGTACCACCACGGCACCGACGCCGGGCGCGGACGAGCCCGGGGCGTACCGCACCGCGTCAGCGCCGCCGTCCGCCCCTGACGCGCGCGCGGCAGCAGCGCGACGAGCGGCTCGCGCAGCAGCAGCCACACCCCGACCAGCAGCCAGGCGACGAGCACATCGAGGGTGAAGACCCCGGCGAAGGAGTGGGTGACCGCGCCGAACTCCATCGCCCCGGGCACAACCCCCGCCGTGTAATAGGTCAGATCGGGCGCGAAGGAGCCCGCCACGAGCACCGACGGGACCAGCCGGCCCCGCCCCGTTCCGTCGCCTCGCACCGCGGGCAGTACGGCCGCCGCATGGCTCAGAGTGAACGGCAACGGGGCTCCTCCTGGCGCGGGCCGACCGGGCCGGGGGCCCGTGTGATCATCGCCGCCCAGTATGCGCGTCACATGAGGGGCGCACCCGTTAACCAGTCGTGGCCAACCGGTGAAAATCGGACGCGAACGGGTCCCGATGCGAAGGAAGTTGTCGTAGGGTCACTTCGATCGTCAACCGCACGGATCCGCGAGCACAACCAGTCACACGGGTCGATCGTCACAACAGGGCGAACGGACAGACAGAGACGGACGCTCGGGCGTCCACAGGAGGGGCTCACTCTATGGCGGCGCATTTCGGCAGCAGGCTGCGCAAGGGAGCGGCAACCACGGCCGTGGCCGCAGCGGCGGTCGCGGCTCTGTCCGCCTCGCAGGCTCCCGGCGTCACCGTCGACGACCACGGCAGACAGTCCGCCGCCGGGGCGACGCCCCAGCCCGAGGGGAACACCGGCGGCAGCGCGACCGGCGACTCGCCGTACTACACGGACCTGCCACCCCTCAACAGCCCCAGCCCGGCGCCCGTCGTCGGCACCCCGATCTCCAAGGGCCCCGCCGAGGCCGGCATACCCGCCACCGTGCTCGACGCCTACAAGAAGGCCGAGGCGGAACTGCGCGCGTCCAAGCCGGGCTGCAACCTGCCCTGGCAACTCCTCGCCGCCATAGGCAAGGTGGAGTCCGGACAGGCCCGCGGTGGCAACGTCGGCGCCGACGGCACCACGGTGTCCCCGATCCTCGGCCCGGTCCTCGACGGCAACGGCTTCGCCCACATCAGCGACACCGACCGGGGCCTGTACGACGGGGACAGCAGGTACGACCGCGCGGTCGGGCCCATGCAGTTCATCCCCTCCACCTGGGCCTGGGCGGGCCGCGACGGCAACGGCGACGGCAAGAAGGACCCCAACAACATCTACGACGCAGCCCTCGCCGCCGGCCACTACCTGTGCCGCAACGGCTGGGACCTGTCGACCGACGCCGACCTCCGGCGCGCGATCCTCAGCTACAACAACTCGACGGACTACCTGAACACCGTCCTGACGTGGCTGGAGTTCTACCGCAAGGGCAGCCACTCCGTCCCGGACGGGACCGGCCCCCTGCCGTCCCGCCGCAGCGACCACACCCCCGGCGCGAACCCCGGTCCGACGCCGCAGCCGCCCACCCCGCCGGCGAGCCGCAAGCCCGGCGGTTCCGGGGGCTCCGGCAGCCCCGGCAAGCCCGCCGCGCCCGGCAAACAGGGCGGCGGTTCCCCGAGCCCGATCCCGTCCCCGCCGTCCGAGCCGACCCCGCCATCCAACCCGGGCACGCCCACCGCGCCGCCGACCGCGACCGACAGTGTGCACCACCTCCAGGACGCGGGCACGGACAAGCTCTCCGCCATGGCCGGCGACGCGTTCGCGGAGAGGATCAGCACCCGTGCCGTGACCAAGGACGGCAAGGCCGTCGCCAAGGTACGGATCCGGTTCACGATCAACGGCGACACCGACGCCGCCTTCACCGGCGGCGAGAAGGTCGCCACCGTCGCCACCGACGCCTCCGGCGTGGCCGTCGCACCCGCGCTCCGGGCCGGCGAGAAGACGGGCGACTTCACCGTCCGGGCGGCGGTCGTCGGCCGTATGCTTCCCGGCGTCGACTACACGGCCACGGTCACCGAGCGCGCCGCCGACGCCCTCGCCCGCACCAGCGACACCGCGCTGGTCTGCACCCCGGGCGGCGAGTTCGCCGACCAGGTCGAGGTCAAGGCTAGCTACAAGGGCGCCGTCGCGGACCGGGTCGCGGCCACCGCCACCCTGATCAAGTCGGCCGACGACCCCGCGCAGAACGACAAGGGTCCCTACTTCAAGGACGCCGACGGCACGCCCCTGCGCACCCTGAAGGGCCTTCAGACGGACGCCAACGGCCTGCTGAAGCTGCCGAAGCTGTACGCGGACGACACCACGGGCACCTTCCTGCTGCGCATCACCACCGCCGGCGGCGCGACGCTGACCGTGGAGCTGAAGGTGGCGGCGGCCACCTCGGCCGAGCCGTCCCCCAGCCAGTCGGCCTCCTCGTAGCACCGGCACCGGCACGAACACCACGAGGGCGCCCCTCCGCCACGGCGGCGGGGCGCCCTCATGTGTCCGGTGACCGCCCGCTCGATCCCCGCCCAGAGGACGGAAGCCGAACGGAGCCCCGCACCGGTCAGCGCCTGAGCCGGGCGTTGGTGTGCCGGGTCGCCTCCGCGGACGCCGGGTCCTCGGGCCAGGGGTGCTTCGGGTACCGGCCGCGCAGCTCCGCCCGTACGGCCCGGTAGCCGGTTCTCCAGAAGGAGGCGAGGTCGGCGGTGACGGCGGCGGGACGCCCGGCCGGGGAGAGAAGGTGCACCAGGACCGGGACCCCGGCGACCGCGGGCGAGTCGTCCAGGCCGAACATCTCCTGGAGCTTCACGGCGAGCACGGGCCGTTCGGGATCCGCGTAGTCGACCCGGATCCGGGACCCGCTGGGCACCGTGAGCCGTTCCGGCGCCAGCTCGTCCAGCCGGACGGCGGCACCGGAGGCCCAGGGCAGCAGCCGGGCCAGCGCCCGCCCGGCGTCGATCCGCGCCAGGTCCGCACGCCGCCGGGCCCGCCCGAGCTCCGGCTCCAGCCACTCGTCCACGCGCGCGTGCAGCGCCTCGTCGGACACGTCGGGCCAGGGCTCCCCGATGTGCCGGTGCAGGAAGGCGAGCCGCTGCCGCAGCACGCCTGCCTCCTCCGACCAGCGCAGCAGCCCGAACCCCTCCTGCCGCAACCCGTCGAGCAGCGCCGCCCGTACGAGACCGGGTTCGGCGTCCGCCAGGGGCCGCACCGCCAGCTCCACGGCCCCCAGCCGCTCGACCCGACGCGCGACCACGTCGCCGTCGCCCCAGCGCACCTCGCCCCGTGCCGCGCGGAGCGCCCCGGCCGCGAACCCGGCGACGTCCTCGTCGACCACCGCGGCGAGCTGCACGCGCGCGTGCCGCCTGCCCACCGGCCGATCGGCCACGGCGACGGCGATCCAGGGCGCGCCCCACAGCGGGGACCCGTCCGTGAGCTCCGCCCGGGTCCCGGAGACCATGAGATACGAGCCGCCGTCGAGCCGGGCCACCCGCTCCGGAAAGGCGAGAGCGGCGACGAGCCCGACGAGGCCCGCGTCCCCGGCCGCCCCCGGTCGGGGCACGCTGCCGTCCCGGGCGCGGGACAGCGGTTCCGAGGCCTTCCCCTCCGGGGTCACCGGCCCCACCTCGCGGTCCTTCCGGGAGCGTGGCCCGTGGGAAACCTCCGACACGGCGGCCCGCAGCCGCCGGACCTCCGCCCGCCACCGCGCCGCGTACGCGTCACCGCCGCGCCGGGCACCCCGCAAGGCCGCGGCGAGATCGTCCCCGTACTCCCGCGGCAGTTCCTCACTCAGCAGTGCGACGACCTCCGCGACCCGCTCGCCCCCGCCGACGGCGGACGCGTCGAGCAGGGCCCGCCCCAGCCGCGGATGCACCCCCAGCCGCGCCAGCGACCGGCCGCGGTCCGTGGCCCGCCCGGCGGAGTCCACCGCGCCCACGGCCGTCAGCACCTCCCGCGCCGCCGCCATCGCGCCGCCCGGCGGCGGGTCCGGCAACGCAAGCCCCGAGGCGTCCGGATCGCCCCAGCAGGCCGCCTGAAGGGCGAACGCCGTCAGATCGGCCACCTTGATCTCCGGCGCGGGATGGGCGGGCAGACGCGCCTCCTCGGCCTCCGCCCAGCACCGGTACACCGCGCCCGGCGCCTCGCGTCCGGCGCGCCCCGCCCGCTGCCGCCCGGAGGCCCGCGAGGCCCGTACCGTCGTCAGCGCGCTCAGCCCGCGCGCGTGGTCCACGCGGGGCTCCCGCGCGAGCCCCGAGTCGACGACCACCCGCACCCCGGGCACCGTCAGCGACGACTCGGCGACCGCGGTCGCGAGGACCACCCGGCGCCGCCGCCCCGGCGCAAGCACAGCGTCCTGCACGTCCGCCGGCGCCCGCCCGTGCACCTCGAGCACGTCCACGTCCCCGAGATCCCCCAGCAGACCGGCGACACGCCCGATCTCGCCCACGCCCGGCAGGAAGCACAGCACGTCCCCCGCGCGCTCGGCCAGCGCCCGCCGCACCACCGACGCCACGTGCGTCAGCAGCGCGGGGTCCACCCGCATCCCGTGCGGCGGCCGTACCGGCCGGGCGGGAGGCGCCCACACCACCTCCACCGGATGCGACACGCCGTGCGCCTCGACCACCGGCGCCCCGCCCAGCAGCCGCGCCCACACCTGCGCGTCCGTGGTGGCCGAGGCGGCCACCAGCCGCAGCTCCGGCCGCAGCGCCTCGCGCACGTCCCACAGGAACGCCGCCACCGTGTCCGCGTCCAGATGCCGCTCGTGGCACTCGTCGAGCACCACCACGTCGACGCCGGCCAGCTCCTGGTCCCGCTGCAACCGCTGGAGCAGCACACCGGTCGTGACGACCTCCACGCGCGCGTGGCGCCCGACGACACGCTCCCCGCGCACGGTGTAGCCGACGCTCTCGCCGACCTTCTCGCCCAGCAGCCACGCCATTCGCCGGGCCGCCGCACGCGCCGCGATCCGCCGCGGCTCGGCCACGACCACCCGCCGCGCGTGTCCCTCGCCCAGCAGCCCGGCCAGCGCCAGCGGCACCAGCGTGGTCTTGCCGGTGCCGGGCGGCGCCACCAGGACCGCGGTCCCGTGACGGTCCAGGGCGTCGTGCAGGGCCGGCAGCGCGCCGCGCACCGGCAGCGCGTCCAGCTCGTCGTGACGGATCACGCGCTCAGTCCCGTACTCCCGCACTCGGTCACTCGGTCCCGCGCTCAGTCCCGTACGCAGACGAAGATCGCCGTTCCCGGGATCAGGTTCCCGCGCAGCGGCGACCAGCCGCCCCATTCGGAGGTGTTCCAGGCCGGCCACTCCGGCTCGACCAGGTCCACCAGCCGGAAGCCGGACGCCACCACGTCGCGCACCCGGTCCCCGACGGTCCGGTGGTGCTCGACGTACACCGCGCGGCCGTCCTCGTCCTCCTCGACGTACGGCGTACGGTCGAAGTAGGAGGCGGCGACCGACAGCCCCTCGGGGCCGGGCTCGTCCGGGAACGCCCAGCGGATGGGGTGCGTCACCGAGAACACGAACCGCCCGCCCGGCCGCAGCACCCGGCGCACTTCCCGCAGCACCGCGCGGGGGTCGGCGAGGAACGGCAGCGCCCCGTACGCCGAGCACGCCAGGTCGAAGGAGCCGTCCGCGAACGGCAGCGCGCCCGCGTCGGCGCACACCAGCGGGAACGCTCCGCCGATGCGCAGCGCGTGCTGGAGCTGGCGGTGGGACAGGTCGAGGGCGACCGGGCGCGCGCCCTGCCCGGCCAGCCAGCGCGAGCACTGCGCCGCGCCGGCGCCGATCTCCAGGACGTCCTTGTCCTTGAGGTCCTCGGGGTCGCCGAGCAGCTCCGCACCCACCTCGTCCAGGCCCTCCGGGCCCCACACGAAACGGTCGTCGCCGAGGAAGGTGCCGTGCTCGATCTGGTACTCGTCCGCGTTGCGGTCCCACCAGCCCCGGTTGGCCCGGGAGCTCTCCGCGGCACCGGCCTCGCGCCGGGTGGCCTCCGGTTCGGCCGGTTCGAACTGTTCGGACGGTGCTGGCTCTTGGATGATCGGCTCCCTCGTACTAATCTGCGGGCTCTCCCGCCCGACCGCCCCGGCGGTGTCACCGCAGGGACTCGCCCGGGTCGGCGCGGCCTCGGGAGACGGGTTTTCTGCCGGATATGGGGTGATCCGCCCCGGCTGTGCGGCTTCGCGCATTGACCCTGTCCGGCTGCCCCCGTATGCTACAAGTTGCGCTGCGGGCCTGCGCGCCTCAGACGGAGCAGGCTGCGCTCGCATCTGTTGTATGTCCCCTCGGTTGTCGAGGCGCCACCAGTGTTTCGTGTGGCGCTTCCTTGGCTGTCCGGCTTCTACAGAGCGAAACGGGCTCCCGGCGTAACGCAGTACCTACGACTTCAATGTCCGTACCGGAGCCCTTTCCCACATGACGAGCAGCACCGAGACCACCGCCACCACCCCGCAGGTAGCGGTCAACGACATCGGTAACGAGGAAGCCTTCCTCGCAGCGATCGACGAGACGATCAAGTACTTCAACGACGGCGACATCGTCGACGGCGTCATCGTGAAGGTCGACCGGGACGAGGTCCTGCTCGACATCGGTTACAAGACCGAAGGTGTCATCCCGAGCCGCGAGCTCTCGATCAAGCACGACGTCGACCCGAACGAGGTCGTGGCCGTCGGCGACGAGATCGAGGCCCTGGTCCTCCAGAAGGAGGACAAGGAAGGCCGCCTGATCCTCTCGAAGAAGCGCGCCCAGTACGAGCGTGCCTGGGGCACCATCGAGAAGATCAAGGAAGAGGACGGCATCGTCACCGGTACCGTCATCGAGGTCGTCAAGGGTGGTCTCATCCTCGACATCGGCCTCCGTGGCTTCCTCCCGGCCTCCCTCGTCGAGATGCGCCGTGTCCGCGACCTCCAGCCGTACGTCGGCAAGGAGCTCGAGGCCAAGATCATCGAGCTGGACAAGAACCGCAACAACGTGGTCCTGTCCCGCCGTGCCTGGCTGGAGCAGACCCAGTCCGAGGTCCGCCAGACGTTCCTCACGACCCTCCAGAAGGGTCAGGTCCGCTCCGGTGTGGTCTCCTCGATCGTCAACTTCGGTGCCTTCGTGGACCTGGGTGGCGTCGACGGTCTGGTCCACGTCTCCGAGCTGTCCTGGAAGCACATCGACCACCCGTCCGAGGTCGTCGAGGTGGGCCAGGAGGTCACCGTCGAGGTCCTCGACGTCGACATGGACCGCGAGCGCGTCTCCCTGTCGCTGAAGGCGACCCAGGAAGACCCGTGGCAGCAGTTCGCCCGCACCCACCAGATCGGCCAGGTCGTGCCCGGCAAGGTCACGAAGCTGGTTCCGTTCGGTGCGTTCGTCCGCGTGGACGAGGGCATCGAGGGTCTGGTCCACATCTCCGAGCTGGCCGAGCGTCACGTGGAGATCCCGGAGCAGGTCGTCCAGGTCAACGACGAGATCTTCGTCAAGGTCATCGACATCGACCTCGAGCGTCGTCGCATCAGCCTCTCGCTGAAGCAGGCCAACGAGTCCTTCGGTGCCGACCCGTCCGCGGTCGAGTTCGACCCGACCCTGTACGGCATGGCCGCGTCCTACGACGACCAGGGCAACTACATCTACCCCGAGGGCTTCGACCCCGAGACCAACGACTGGCTCGAGGGCTACGAGAAGCAGCGCGAGGAGTGGGAGCGCCAGTACGCCGAGGCGCAGGCCCGCTTCGAGCAGCACCAGCAGCAGGTCATCAAGTCCCGCGAGGCGGACGCCGCTGCCGCCGCCGAGGGTGGCGAGGCCGCCGCTCCGGCCGCGTCCGGCGGTTCGTACTCCTCCGAGGGCGGCGACAACTCCGGCGCCCTGGCGTCGGACGAGGCGCTGGCCGCGCTCCGCGAGAAGCTGGCCGGCGGCCAGAGCTGAGCTCCCCCACAGGGGCCCAGCCGCTGAGGCTCAGCCGATGACTTGAGGGGCCGCACCTTTCCGGGTGCGGCCCCTCGAGCTGTTCAGAGTGCCCGCGGCTCCGTGCGGCCGGCGGGGAATGCGAACGTCCCACAGCTCGTTGTGAACCTACGAATACGAGGAGGGGCGGTCACACAGTGCTTGATCCGCAGGGTTTGTACGCATGGGAGCCGAAGGGTCTGGCCGTCGTCGACATGGCGCTCGCCCAGGAGTCGGCCGGTCTTGTCCTGCTCTACCACTTCGACGGATACATCGACGCGGGGGAGACCGGCGACCAGATCGTCGATCGGCTGCTGGACTCGCAGCCCCACCAGGTCGTGGCGCGCTTCGACCACGACCGGCTCGTGGACTACCGGGCCCGCCGCCCGCTGCTGACGTTCCAGCGGGACCGCTGGACCGAGTACGAGGTGCCGGGCATCGAGGTGCGTCTCGTCCAGGACGCCACCGGCGCGCCGTTCCTGCTGCTGTCCGGGCCCGAGCCCGACGTGGAGTGGGAGCGTTTCGCGGCGGCCGTACGGCAGATCGTCGAGCGCCTCGGCGTACGCCTGTCGGTGAACTTCCACGGCATCCCCATGGGTGTCCCGCACACCCGCCCGGTGGGCCTGACCCCGCACGGCAACCGCAGTGACCTGGTACCGGGCCACCGCAGCCCCTTCGAGGAGGCGCAGGTGCCGGGCAGCGCGGAGGCGCTGCTGGAGTACCGCCTGATGCAGGCCGGGCACGACGTGCTGGGCGTGGCCGCGCACGTGCCGCACTACATCGCGCGCTCCCCGTACCCGGACGCGGCGCTGACGGCCCTGGAAGCCATCACCTCGGCCACCGGGCTGGTCCTGCCGAGCGCCGCCCACTCCCTGCGCAACGAGGCCCACCGCACCCAGACCGAGATCGACCGGCAGATCCGCGAGGGCGACGAGGAACTCACCTCCCTCGTCCAGGGCCTCGAGCACCAGTACGACGCCGCCGCGGGCGCGGAGACCCGGGGCAACATGCTTGCCGAGCCCGTCGAGATCCCGTCGGCGGACGAGATCGGCCGCGAGTTCGAACGCTTCCTGGCGGAGCGGGAGGGCGAGAACTGACACCCGACCGCGGGGGCGTGAGCTGACGTGGGAGGGCGTGAGCTGACGCCCTCCTGCCGGGCGGGCCGCCGGAGACAGGGCCTAAGCTGCCGCTCATGCTGAAAGTGGGCCTCACCGGGGGCATCGGTGCCGGTAAGAGCGAGGTGTCGCGGCTGCTCGTGGAATGCGGGGCCGTGCTGATCGACGCCGATCGCATCGCGCGCGAGGTCGTCGCCCCGGGCACGCCCGGCCTCGCGGCGGTCGTCGACGCCTTCGGCCCGGAGGTGCTGGCCGAGGACGGGAGCCTGGACCGGCCCAGGCTGGGTTCCATCGTCTTCGCCGACTCCGGGAAGCTGGCCGTCCTGAACTCGATCGTGCACCCCCTGGTGGGCGCCCGCTCCCGCGAACTGGAGGAGGCCGCCGCCGAGGACGCCGTCGTGGTCCACGACGTCCCGCTCCTCACGGAGAACGGCCTGGCCCCGCTCTACGACCTCGTGATCGTCGTGGACGCGAGCCCTGCGACCCAGCTCGACCGGCTCCTGCGGCTGCGCGGGATGACCGAGGAGGACGCACGCGCGCGCATGGCCGCGCAGGCCACCCGTGAGAAGCGCCTGGAGATCGCGGACATCGTCATCGACAACGACGTACCGTTGGAGCGGCTCGAGCGGCGGGTGCGGGAGGTGTGGGCGGAGCTGGTCCGCAGGGCCCACCGGCCCCGACAGGCGCACCGGGAACAGGGGCCCCAGGAGTAGGGGCCCAGGAACAGGGGCTGCCCGCCCGGCGCGTTGAACCACTGCGGTGAGGGAAGGAAGCAGTCGTGCCCGAACGTACTCCGGAGACCCACGTCATCGACTACCGCGCCGCCGAGAAGCTGCTTGCCGCGCGGGACCCGCGGGGCGCGGTGAAGCTGCTCGACAGAGTCATAGCCGCCCATCCAGAGAGCACCTCGGCCCGACTCCTGCGCGCCCGCGCCTTCTTCGCGTCCGCCCAGCTCCGGCCCGCGGAGCTGGAGTTCACCATCGTGCTGGAGCGTGAACCGGACAACGCGTACGCGCACTTCGCGCTCGCCCGCACCTACGAGCGGCAGGGCCGCCCCGACCAGGCCAGGCGGCACTTCCGGCTGGCCGCCGCGCTGGACCCGAACCCGGAGTACCTGCAGCGGGCCCGGTTCGACACCTGACGTCCGCCCGTGGCCGACCGTCCTCGCCGGCCGGCCATCCCCGCCGGCCGGCCATCCCCGCCGGCGGCTACCGCTGCCGGTCGTCCGGCGGCCAGTACGGCGGTACGTCCCGCCCCGGCTGGTAGTGCGGGCCCTGCCGCAGATGCCGGACGATCAGCATGAAGTCGACGGCCATCACCAGCCACAGCACCCCGCAGGCCGCCGCCCAACCGGGCCGTCCGACCAGCACGAACACCACCGTGCCGAAGCCCGCCCAGACCAGCCCCCACACGCTCAGCCAGAACCGCGCCCGCAGAGCACTGCGCGCGGTGGTGGGTTCACTGCCTGTACGCATCGCCGATCTCCACTCCTCTTTGAAACGTACTCTCGCCCGGCCTGCACACCAAAGGCATGCCCGGCTCACTCGGACGGGTGAAGCGCGCCGGGAGGGGAACCGCCGTGCGGAGGCAGGCCGTTGTCCGGGCATGGAGCTGAGAATGCGCGAGGGCCATCAAGGAACGGGACCGGGAGCGATCACGCCGGACGGCTGCGCGGTGGAGCTGTACGCGCGGCTGCCCGTGGGGAGCGAGCCGGACGTCATCGCCGCGGCCGTGCCCGCGGGAGCGCACATCCTGGAGCTGGGCTGCGGTGTGGGCCGCGTGACCCATCCGCTGCTGGAGCGCGGCTTCACCGTCACGGCGGTGGACGAGTCATCGGACATGCTGGAGCGGGTGCGCGGGGCGCGGACCATATGCAGCCCGATCGAGCATCTGGACGTGGGGGAGACCTTCGACGTCGTGATGCTGGCGTCGTTCCTGGTGCACACGGGCGACCCCGAGGTACGGCGAGGGCTGCTGCGCACCTGCGCACGGCATGTAGTGGACGGCGGCTGCGTACTGATCCAGCGGGAGGGCGGTGACTACCACATCAATCTGCCGCGCGAGCGGGTGGACCCGGCTGGTTTCACGGTGCGGATCCTGTCGGCGGAGCCGGTCGGGGACGGTGTGAACAGGGTGCGCGCGGAGTACGTGTTCCCGGACGCGACCTGGACCCAGACCTTCCGGTCCCGGCCGCTGACCAAGGAGCAGTTCGAGGAGGCGCTGGCGGAGGCGGGCCTGAGGGTGGACAGGTATCTGACCGAGGACGGGACATGGGTGAGGGCGGTGCCTGAGGTGCCGGCGGAGCTGGAGGAGCGCCTTTGACGGAGCCCGGACAGCGATGAGTTCCGGAGCGCGGATCGGTCTCCCTCTCTGAAAGCACCACGGCCGTTCCTCATCGCCACACACAGGAGACCCTGATGTCCGAGCGCACCGCGTCCATCGCACCCACCACGTCCGTCCCGGCGTCCGTCGCCGCCGCACCGCCCGCCTCCCGCCGCCGCGCCGCCCGTCTCGCACTGCGGGCCGTGCAGGTGCTGCTCGCGCTGTTCTTCGTGTTCGCCAGCGCGCTGCCCAAGCTCATCGCGCATCCGGCAGCGGTCGAGACCTTCGACGAGATGGGCTGGGGCAGCGCGGGCATGTACAGCATCGGGTTGCTGGAGCTGGCCGGGGGCGTGGCGCTGCTGATCCCGGTGCTCCAGTCGGTGTCGGCGGTGGCGCTGAGCGCGCTGTTGGTGGGGGCGTTCATCGTGCAGCTGACCGCCTTCGACGGGCAGAACGCGGCGACCCCGGTCGTCCTGATCGTGCCGCTGGCGGTCATCGCCTGGGCGCGACGGGGCCACAACGCACAGCTGCTGCGGCTGGCGCGGCGGCAGGCGTGAGACGGGCGCGACCGCCCGGACCGGGGTCACCGCCCCCTGGGACGGCTCCCCGGGCTGTCTCCGAAACCACCCGGACCGCCCAGGTCCCGCAGGCGTTCCAGCTCGCGGCGGTCGCGCTTGGTGGGGCGGCCGGTGCCGCGGTCGCGGATGCCGATCGGGGTGACGGCCTCGCGGGGTGGGGGCGGCGGGGAGTTGTCGACGTAGCACTGGACGGCGACGGGAGCGCCCACGCGCTTGCGGATCAGCCGCTTGACGACGACGATCCGCTCGCGGCCCTCGTGCCGCAGCCGCACCTCGTCACCGACGCGCACCGAGTGGGCGGGTTTCACCCGCTCCCCGTTCACCCGGACGTGCCCGCCCCGGCACGCGGTGGCGCCGATGGAGCGGGTCTTGACCAGCCGGACGGCCCAGATCCAGCTGTCGATCCGCACGTTCTCCCCGCTCGCCGGACCGGCCGCCTCGGCGGCGGCGACAGCGGCGGCGGTCCTCGGATCCACGTCTCGGTCGTCCTGGGAAGCCATGCATCCGACCTTAGCGGCCCGACCGCTCCAGCCCGGAGGCAATTACCGTTGAGCCATGGACAGCAGCAGCCTCGCCGCCCTCGACGAGCGGATCGCCGGCTGCCGGGCCTGCCCGCGACTGGTCGCCTGGCGGGAGGAGGTGGCCCGCACCAAGCGGGCCGCGTTCGCCGACTGGACGTACTGGGGCCGTCCGGTACCGGGCTTCGGACCGGCGGACGCCCGCCTGCTGATCGTGGGACTGGCCCCGGCGGCACACGGCGGCAACCGCACCGGCCGCATGTTCACCGGCGACCGCTCCGGCGACGTGCTGTACGAGGCCCTGTACGAGCTGGGCTTGGCCTCCCAGCCCACCTCCACCTCCGCCGACGACGGCCTGGAGTTGCACGGGGTGCGCGTCACCTCCCCCGTGCATTGCGCGCCCCCCGCCAACAAACCCACCCCAGGCGAACGCGACACCTGCCGCCCCTGGCTGGTCCAGGAACTGACCCTGCTGCGTCCCGCCCTCCGCGCGGCGGTCGTCCTGGGCGCCTTCGGCTGGCAGGCGGCCCTCCCGGCCTTCGGCGAAGCCGGCTGGCCCGTACCCCGCCCCCGCCCGCCCTTCGCCCACGGCACCCGCGTGTCCCTCGACGGCCTCGACCTCTTCGGCTGCTTCCACGTCAGCCAGCGCAACACCTTCACCGGCAGACTCACCCCCGACATGCTCCGGGACGTCCTGCGGACGGCGGCACGGGCGGCGGGGCTGCCGGTGGAGCCGCCCCCGGTCACCCGGGGAAATGAGACGACGCGGACGCCGTAGGCCCGTTACGGTGCCCCGATGGGCCTGTATCCGGAGATCGAACCGTACGACCAGGGCATGCTCGACGTGGGCGACGGCAACCGCGTGTACTGGGAGGTCTGCGGCAACCCCCGCGGCAAGCCGGCGGTGATGCTGCACGGCGGGCCGGGCTCAGGGTGCACGCCGGGCCACCGGCGCTACTGCGACCCCGCCGCGTACCGGATCGTGCTGCTCGACCAGCGCGGCTGCGGCCGCTCCACGCCGCACGCGAGCGTGTACGGCACCGACATGAGCGTCAACACGACCGAGCGCCTGATGGCCGACCTGGAGCTGCTGCGGCGGCACCTGGGCATCGAGCGGTGGCTGGTGTGGGGGGCCTCGTGGGGGTCGGTGCTGGGGCTGCGTTACGCGCAGACGCATCCCGGTGTGGTCTCCGAGCTGGTGCTGACGGGAATCGCGACCGGCTCCAACCCCGAGGCGACCCTGCTGACCCACGGCCTGGGGAGGATCTTCCCCGAGGCCTTCGAGCGGTTCCTCGCCGAGCTGCCCGAGCCGGACCGCACCGGAAACCTCGCCTCCGCGTTCAACCGGCTGCTCGAGTCGCCCGACCCCGCCGTGCGCGAGCGGGCCGCGCGCGCCTGGACCGACTGGGAGACGGCGATCATCCCCGCTCCGCCCCGCTCCGTCGAGCGCTACGAGGACCCCGCGTTCCGCATGGGCTTCGCCCGTACGGTCACGCACTACTTCGGCAACGACCACTTCCTCGGCGAGGGCAACGACGAGGGCGTGGTGCTGGGTGACACCCACAGACTCAAGGGCGTTCCCGGCACCCTCGTCCAGGGCAGCCTCGACTTCGGCAACCTCCTCGGCACTCCCTGGCGCCTCCACCGGGCCTGGCCGGACAGCGAGTTGACCGTCGTGGACGAGGCCGGTCACGACTGGGGAGCACCGGGCGTGGTGGAGGCCCTGGTGGCGGCGACGGACACGTACGCCCGACGCCAGGCGGCCCGGCCCGGTCTCACGGCCGCCACACGTACCGCACGTCCGGCTCCCGCTCCTCGTTCCCGCTGCCGTCGGTGTACTCGGCGGCCACGAAGCCGTGGCGCTCGTAGAAGCGGTGGGCGGGCCGGTTGACCTGGAAGGTCCACAGGGACAGACCCCTGGGCCTCCGCTCCTTGGCCAGGGCGACGAAACGGTCGCCGAGGCCGCGTCCGCGCCAGTCCGGGTGAAGGTACAACTGCTCCAGCAGGTCGTCGTCGAGCACCATCAGGCCCACGATGCCGGCATCACCGCCCGCGTCGGCGACCCAGGTCTCCTGGCGGGGCACCACGACATCACGGAACCAGGCACGCACCGCGTCGTCGGAGTGCGGCCTCTCGACGCCCGGCAGCGCGGTGGCGAAAGACCGCAGCCAGACATCGGCGACGGCCCGGGCATCCGTGCCACGCGCCCGACGCAGAGCGACGGTGCTCTCGGCGCTCATGTGCCCTCCGGCACGACCGCCGTCGCCGTGATCTCCACGAGTTGCCCCGGGTATCCGAGGCAGGCGACCCCGATCAGCGTCGACGAGTGCGGTCCCGTGCTGAGTCCGGAGGCCTCGACGACCTCCCAGACGGCGGAGAGCACGGCGGGGTCGCTGCTGACGACGTACACGTCGGTCGACAGCACGTGTGCCAAGTCGCTCCCCACCGACCGCAGCTGCTGCTCGAGGTTCGCGATCACCTGTTCGGCCTGCCGCACGGCATCCCCCGGCCCGACCACCCGCCCGTCGGCGTCCAGCGGGACGGTCCCGGCGAGGAACGCCAGCCCGGTCCCGGCCTCGACGACGGAGACGTGGGCGTACATGGGCGGCGGAAAAAGACCGGGAGCGGTGGCGACGCGTCGGATCACGTGAGTTCCTTGGACGGGAGCGGGCAGCTTTCCCATCCTCCACGCCCGCACCCGATGCCGCAGCCGAATTTCACGGCCGAACCCGACCCCGCCTGGTTATGCTGACTCGCTGATGACACAGCCGGACCAGCCCTTCCTCGACACCACCGCCGACCGCCTCGCCGCCCTCCCCGGAGTCCGGGCCGTGGCTCTCGGAGGCTCGCGTGCCCAGGGCACCCACCGGCCCGACAGCGACTGGGACCTGGCCGTCTACTACCGGGGCCGCTTCGACCCCGCCGACCTGCGGGCGGTCGGCTGGGAGGGCGAGGTGTCCGAGATCGGGGCGTGGGGTGGGGGCGTGTTCAACGGGGGCGCATGGCTGACCGTCGACGGGCGGCGTGTCGACGTGCACTATCGCGACCTGGACGTGGTGGAGCACGAGTGCGCGGAGGCGGAGGAAGGGCGGTTCCGCGTGGAGCCGCTGCTGTTCCATCTCGCGGGGATCCCCAGCTATCTGGTCGTCGCGGAGCTCGCCGTCAACCGGTTGCTGCGCGGCGAACTGCCCCGCCCCGCCGCCTACCCGCCCGCCCTTCGACGTTCGGCGCCCGACCACTGGTACGGCCTGGCCACTGCCACCCTGGCCTACGCGAAGGCCGGACACGCCCCGAAAGGCGACCTCACCCAGGTCGCCGGTGCGATCGCCCTCGCCGCGACCCAGACCGCCCACGCGGTGCTGGCAGCGCGGGGGGAGTGGACCACCAACGACAAGGGCCTGATCGCTCGCGCGGGCCTGTGTGCGGTCGACGACATCGTGGCAGGACTCGAACCGGGACCCGGGGCCCTGACCGCCGCCGTCACCGACGCTGAAGCCCTGCTGGGCGGCTGCATGCCGAAGGTGTGAGGGGAGGCCTGGTGTGAGGGGAGGCCTGAGATACGAGCCGCAAGGGCCCCTGACCGGCATCACCGCCGGTCAGGGGCCCCTTCACGCGATCAGGCGGCCGTCAGCCGTCAGCCGTCCGACTCCGGCGACGGGATGTACGCGCCCGGCACGTCCTCGGGCGCGAAGATCTTCTTCTCGCCGGGGTACGGCTTGCTCCACCCGTGCGTCTCGTACCAGGTGAAGTGGTTCATCTGAGCCGGGTTCGCGAAGTCGGGCCTGGCGTCGGGCCCGGTCAGCCGCTGCTTCGACTTCCAGCTCTCCCACTCGCGTCGATGGCGACCACCCGGTTCTGGCCGTTGACCGCGGAGTACACGGTGGAGTCGTCGGCCGAGAACACCGCCGCACCCACCAGGGCGCGCTTGGACCGGTCCGCCGGGATCTTGACGGACGTCGGGTTGGCGACGCTGCCGTCCGGGTTCACCGTGAACCTGGTGTAGCCGTCGGCCTGGCCCAGCCACAGCTGCGAACCGTCGGGCGAGTACGTGGGGCCTTCCCAAGGTCGTGGACGACCTGTCCGGCATCGCGGTGGTGCACGCACGGCGTCCGGACGCGGTGCCTCGGCCGTTGCGCGAGGCGTTCGGGGAGAGACCGCCGCCGTTGGTGCCCGTGTGCGAGATCCTGCACGCGGTCGGCCACGCGCTGTTCCTGGCAAGCGGACCGGCCGAAGAGGTGGACGGCGTCACGCTGGCCGCGGCGCTCCTGGCCAAGGCCGGGAAGGGGCGCGGGGAACGGAGTCGGAGGCGGTCATCACCTTCCATTTCGGCACGGCTCTGGCCGCGGTGGCCGACCTCGACGACGACGAGGGCGATCCGAGGGGGCTGAGGGCCGCCGCGCTCCACCAGAGGCGCCGGGCGGTCGCCATGCTGCCTTCGGGCGATTCCTCGCGCGCGACGATGTTGTGACCGGTCGCCGGGGACTTGTGGCCTGGAGCCGCGGCCGACGCGCTGCACGCGGAGCTCATCGAGTCGAGTGTCGACCTGCACCTGAAAACGTTGGCGGCGGAGTTGGGTGTCACCGTTCCCGGCCCGGCCCGGCCCCCGATCCCCGCGTGGGCGAGGCCCTGAACCGTATTTTCCGCAAGGGGGTGTAGGCCCGTGCCCTGCGAGCCGGTATGCCGGAGGGTGAACACGAGGCGTACGCAGAGCGAAGCCGTGGGTGATCGACCGGGTGGGAAATGTGAGGCGCGACGCACCTTTGGTGGTGGACTGGTGTCACGTACGTCTCAGTAGGGTCACCAGGAGAGGCGTTCGCCCCCTGCATGGCGTTTAAATCTGCAAGTACAGCATTGAACGTGGAGGTGCAGGGTGAACGGGCGAACGGTGCTCGAGCGCTTTCCCGCCGGCGGTCCGCGCGGGTCGTGGCCGGCGGAGGAGTTCGCGCATGCGCGGCGTCTGGAAGGCCTGCCCGCCGAGGTTGTCATGGACCTAGCGACGGACACGTTCCTGGTGATCGTCCGGAGCGGAGACTCCGGTGGTGACGCCACTGCGTGACCCGACCCCGCAGCCAACGACCAGATCAGTCGAGTCGTCCCCCCGCCCGTGAATGGGCGGCGGGCACCCCTCCGGCTTCCGCGCCTCTCCGGTTTCCTTACGCGCTGACGGTGCTGGACCAGGCCGGGGTCGTCCCGGTGATCCGGCACATGGCCAGGTAGAGGGGGATCGGCGGGGTGTAGGGGATCGTGCCCGCCGGGCGGTGGATGAGCGTGGGGGCCGTCGGCGAGGCGGGGAGCGTCGCGCCCGGGGAGTAGTGGGCGGGGGCGGGCCAGCGCAGGGCGTAGTCGGAGTCCGCGGGGACGATCCACCACCAGTGCGCGCGGTCGGCGTAGACGCAGCCCACGCGGGGCAGCCGGGGCATCAGCTGCGGGCCGAGGTGGGCGGGGACCGCGACCGCGTCGCAGCCCAGGGGGGCGGTCATGCCCTCGGGCGCGGACAGCCGCCGGGGTGCGCCATGGGTGCGCAGACCGCGCCCCAGGCGTACGAGTGTGTCCAGGTTGAGCGACTGGCCGGAGCCGCCCAAGGCGCCGGCGCCGGTCACAGCCATGCGGTTCCCGTTTCGTGAGGTGCTTGCCGGTGGTCCTGCGGATGCGTCTGACCGTGCTCCTGCCCGTGCGCCTGCGGACCGTTCTTGTCGCCCGTGTCGCGGGCGGGAGCCGGCTTCGGCCGGGCGCCCCAGCCCAGGTCGCTCCGGGCGGGCGCGGTGCGACGCGGCAGCTCCGCCCACACCACCAGGCCGGTGCCCTGCTCCTGGGCTCCCCAGGCCAGACACATGGCGTCGACGAGGAGCAGTCCCCTCCCATGCTCCTCCTCGGGTTGCCGCGGCGACGGCTGCGGCTCACCCGGGGCGCACCCCTCGTCATGCACGGCTATGCGCACCAGCTCGTCCTCGTCGTGCAGCTCGCACACGATCTGCCTGCTGGCGGTGTGCACGATGGCATTGGTGACCAGCTCGGAGACGACCAGGGTCGCCGCGTCGCAGGTGTCCTCGCACACGGACCAGCCGGTCAGCCGGGTCCGGGTCAGGCGCCTTGCCTGCGCGGGGGAACCGGGATGCGCGGCCAGCTCGAAACGGAACCGACGCTCGGCAACGGCCCCGCCGGGGCTCGCTCCCGTACTCGCGCCACGGCTCAGCGGGCTCGCGGCGGCGTCTGTTCCTAAGGGCGGAGACGGAATCACGCTTGCCACTATCGCCCCGCCGTGAACACTTGGCAAGTGCCACTCTGAAAATTGCAGAGTGTTGGTGACGCGCTCAGAGGCCATGGCACACTGCTCGCAACAGCACGTCGAACGGCGCCAGTTGAGACTGCCGGTGCACCGGATTTTCGAACGGGCCTTCGAGCGGTTGCCGTGGGCTGTGCGGGATTCCTTACGGGAACCTCCGGAATCCTCGCGTCCGTCCGTACAGTTCGCTCCGGGTCAGTGGAGGTGGAGTGTGAGCGAGCCGCGGTCCGCGCCGACCGTCGGGCAGGTCGTGCTCGGCCGGCGCCTGTTGGACCTGCGGGAGAGCGCGGGGCTCAAGCGTGAGGAGGCCGCCCGCATCCTGCACGTGGCCCCCGCCACCGTGCGCCGTATGGAGATGGCCGAGGTCGCCCTCAAAATCCCGTACCTCCAGCTGCTGCTGAAGGCGTACGGCGTCTCCGACGAGGAGGCCGAGGCCTTCCTGCGGCTGGCCGAGGACGCCAACCAGCCGGGGTGGTGGCAGCGGTTCCACGACATCCTGCCGGGCTGGTTCTCGATGCATGTGAGCCTGGAGGGCGCCGCCGCGCTCATCCGGTCCTACGAACCGCACTTCGTCCCCGGACTGCTGCAGACCGAGGACTACGCGCGCGGGGTGCTCAAGTCCGGCGCCGTCGGCCAGACCAGCCCCGAGGACATAGAACGCCATGTCGCGCTGCGCATGCAACGCCAGGACCTGCTCACCCGCCCTGACGCCCCCAGGTTCTGGGTGGTGATGGACGAGACCGCGCTGCGCCGCCAGGTCGGCGGCCCCGAGGTGATGCGTGCTCAGATCGACAGGCTGCTGGAGGCCGCGAGGCTGCCCAACGTGACGTTGCAGATCGCTCCGTTCTCCGCGGGGCCGCACGCCGGCACGTACGGACCCTTCGTGCTGTTCCGATTCGCCATGCCCGAACTGCCGGACATGGTCTACAGCGAGTACCTGACCGGCGCGGTCTACCTGGACGCGCGTCAGGAGGTGGCGAGCCACCTCGAGGTCATGGACCGCATGGCGGCGCAGGCCGCTACTGCACATCGCACGAAGGAGATCCTCCGGGATTTCCGCAAGGAGCTGTGAATGGAACGCATCACGTCCCAGCCCAAGCCGCGGCTGCGCGGCGGCATCTACAACGGCATGCCCGCCCGCGAACTCGGCAGTGAGGGCTGGCACAAGCCGTGGAGCGGGGGCAACGGAGGCAACTGCCTGGAGGCGATGAAGCTGGACGACGGCCGGATCGCGGTCCGTCAGTCGACGGACCCGGACGGACCGGCCCTCATCTACACGACCGACGAGATGACGGCGTTCATCGAGGGCGCGAAGGCCGGAGAGGCGGACTTCCTGCTGACCTGAACGACCCCTGTCTGTTGGCTATCTCAACTCCCTAATCTTGGTACCGACTTGATCATGACTACTGCTCACTTCAGATGCTTACGAGGTGCCGTATGACCGAGATCGACACCAGCAAGCCGCATCCCGCGCGGATGTACGACTGGTATCTCGGCGGCAAGGACAACTACCCCGTCGACGAGGAACTGGGCCGGCAGATGCTGGCACTCGACCCGCGAGTGCCGGTGATGGCCAAGGTCAACCGGGCCTTCATGCAACGGGCGACGCGGTGGCTGGCCGGCGGGGGCGTACGGCAGTTCCTGGACATCGGCACCGGCATCCCGACCGAGCCGAACCTGCACCAGGTCGCCCAGTCGGTCGCGCCCGACGCGCGCGTCGTCTACTGCGACAACGATCCGATCGTGCTGGCCCACGCGGCGGCCCTGCTGCGCAGCGCGCCGGAGGGCATCACCGAGTACATCCAGGCCGATGTCCGCGACCCGGCCACGATCCTGGAGGGCGCCAGGAAGATCCTGGACTTCAGCCAACCCGTGGCCCTGTCCCTGGTGGCACTGCTCCACTTCATCAGCGACGAGGACGGCGCCCATGACCTGGTCGGCCGTCTCCTCGCCGAACTGCCCTCCGGCAGCTACCTGATGATGACCCACGCCACCTCGGACTTCACCCCGGAGGCGTCGGCGGTGGCCACGGCCAGACTGAAGGCCGGGGGCGTCACCCTCGCCCTCCGCTCCCGCGAGGAGTTCACCCGCTTCTTCGACGGCCTGGAGCTCGTCGACCCCGGCGTGGAGGTCGTCCACAAGTGGCACCCGGAACTGGGCGAACCGGTCCCGGGCCAGGACGACGGAGTCATCCCGGGGTACGGGGCGGTGGCACGGAAGCCATGACGCAGTGACGTCCGCGGCGCCCCACCGGCCAGGTGGGGCGCCGTCGACGTCACACCCGCATCGGACGGTCGTACGGGCCGATCGGGGACGGGAGGCTCCAGGCGCCCGTCAGGTGGTGGTCAACGGCCGCCGCGACCGCGCGGCCCTCGGCGATGGCCCAGACGATCAGCGACTGGCCGCGTGCGGCGTCCCCGGCGGCGAACACGCCCGGGACGTTGGTCGCGAAGGCGGGGTCGCGGGCGATCGTGCCCCGGGGGGTGAGCCGCAGGCCCAACTGGCCGATGAGGCCGTCCTCCTGGGACGGGCCGGAGAAACCCAGCGCGAGCAGCACCAGATCGGCCGGGATCGTGCGCTCGGTGCCCGGCAGGGGGCGCCGCGCCGCGTCCACCTCCACCAGGTGCAGCTCGCGCACCTGCCCGTCGGCGTCACCGGTGAAGCGGAGCGTCGACGCGGCGAACAGCCGTGCGTCGGCGTCCGCGACCGGTGCCGTGCCCAGGTCGCCCGCCTCCTGGTGCGCGGGCGACAGCCGGTAGATCTTCGGGTAGGTCGGCCACGGCTCGAGGTCCTCGTCGCGCTCCGTGCCGGGCTGGGCGTAGATGTCCAGCTGGGTCACGGACGCGGCGCCCTGCCGCACCGCCGTGCCCAGGCAGTCGGCTCCCGTGTCCCCGCCGCCCACGATCACGACGTGCCGGCCGGCCGCGGACACCGGAGAGGTCTCCATGTCGCCCTCGCACACCCGGTTGGCCAGCGGCAGGTACTCCATCGCCTGGTGGATGCCGGTCAACTCACGTCCGGGTACCGGGAGTTCACGCCAGGCCGTGGCGCCCGTGGCGATCACCACGGCGTCGTAGCGCGCCCGCAGCTCCCCGGCCCCGACGTCCCGCCCGACCTCCGTCGACGTACGGAACTTCGTCCCCTCGGCCAGCATCTGCTCCAACCGCCGCTCCAGATGATGCTTCTCCATCTTGAAGGCGGGGATGCCGTACCGCATCAGCCCGCCGAGCCGGTCGTCCCGCTCGTACAGGGCGACCGTGTGCCCCGCGCGGGTCAGCTGCTGGGCCGCGGCGAGCCCGGTCGGCCCCGACCCGATCACCGCGACGGTCCGCCCGGACAGCCGGTCCGGCGGGCGCGGCGGGGCGAACCCCTCCTCCCAGGCCCGGTCGGCGATCGCGCACTCGACGTTCTTGATGGTGACCGCCGGCTGGTTGATCGCCAGCACGCACCCCGCCTCGCACGGTGCCGGACACAACCGCCCGGTGAACTCGGGGAAGTTGTTCGTCGCGTGCAACCGGTCGGCGGCCGCCCGCCAGTCCTCCCGGGACACCAGGTCGTTCCACTCGGGGATCAGATTGCCCAGCGGACAGGCCTCGTGGCAGAACGGCACCCCGCAGTCCATGCACCGGTCGGCCTGCTTGCTGATGATCGGCAGCAGCCCGCCCGGCACGTACACCTCGTGCCAGTCCCGCACCCGCTCCTCGACCGGCCTGCGGGGCCACTCCCGGCGGGGTGTGGTCATGAAACCCTTGGGATCGGCCATGGCCGTCCCCCTTGCCTCGGGCACCACCTCTTTCCGGCCACGATACGTCCGCCGCGCACCAGACGCAGAGCCCGTATGTCTGTCGCTGTCGGTCGTGCGGTGCGCGCCGAGCGGCGGCTCGGGCGGGCGCTACGCCTGCAGTTCCTGCTCCCGCCAGGCCCGCAGCACCGAGTCCACGGCAGTCCTGATCCGCCGCCGGGCCTCGGGCCGTGCCACCCCGCTCATCAACAGCCGGTCGTACGGCGTGTCCAGGTGGCGTACGGACGCCGCGACCGCCGAGGTGACCGCGGCCTCGGACAGGGCGCGGCCCGATGCGCTGCGGCCGACCCGTCCGCTGCCGCGCAGGGAGGCGTGCCCGGCGATGGCCCGCGCGCGGTCCGGAGCGGGCAGGCGGGAAAGAGCCGCAGGATCTCCGCCGCGAACGCGTCCGCGAAGCGTATGTCCTCGGTCGCCCGCCGTCGTGCGTCGCGCGCCCGGCGACGGCGCCGGGCCTCGGCGTCCGCCAGGCACCGCCGCTCCGCGCGGGCGAGCGCCGCCTCCTCGACGAGGACGCCCTGCCGCTCGTACCGGCTCCTGCGCCGGTTGAACCGCACCACCACCGCGGACAGCGCGCTCTCCTCCCGCGACCGGCGCGTCAGCGCGGTGTCGCCGCGCGGCAGGAAGACGAGGTGCCCGAGGTCGGCGCAGTCCAGGCACCGCGGCACCCCCTCCTCCAGCACGAGCAGCGGCAGCGGGCCGCGTCCGCACGCGGCGCAGTGCTTGCGCCGCAGCGGCTGGACGACGAGAAGGCCGTCGGACGGCCGGGGGACCGGGAGCGACGCCATACGTGGGGCCATACGACGTGCATTCCCTGGCGCGTGCCCGGACGCTCCTCCCGCCGCACCCCCCTCTCGCCTTGGCGCATGATGGGCCGTGTGCGACTTCAAGCGATCACGTGGGAACGGCTCGGCGACCTGCTCGCCGAGCGCCTGCTCGACCTGAAGCCCGCCGACGGCAGCCCCTGGCCTCGCGTCGCCTTCGACGGTGCCCCCGCCGCGCTCCCGGGCGACCTGGCCCACCGCGTCGCCGAGGCGCTGCGGCCGCTCGGCCGCCCCGCGCTGGTCGTGGGCACCGAGGGTTTCCTGCGTCCGGCCTCCCTCCGCCTGGAACACGGCCACCGGGACGAGGAGTCCTACTACGACGGCTGGCTCGACACCAGCGCCCTGTGGCGCGAGGTCTTCGGTCCGCTCGAACCCGGCGGTGACGGCCGCGTCCTGCCCGACCTGTGGGACCCGGTCACCGACCGCGCCACCCGCAGCGCCTACGTCCAGCTCCCGCCCGGCGCCCTGTTGTTGCTGCATGGCCCCCTCCTGCTGCGTCACTGGTTCCCCTTCGACCTGACCGTCCACGTCCTCCTCTCCCCGGGCGCCCTGCGCCGTCGTACCCCGGAGGCGGAGCACTGGACGCTGCCCGCCTTCGAGCGCTACGACGCCGAGACCGACCCGGCCCGCACCGCCGACGTCCTGGTACGCGCCGACGACCCCCGGCACCCGGCCTGGAGCGGCTGAGCCCGGGGCCACCTGGTCACCCCGGCTGTCGGTCCCTGCGACACCCGGTTCGCGAGGCAGCCGTCTCTCGGGGAGGGCCGACGGCTCAGAGCCAGCCGTTGCGGCGGAAGCCGCGGTACAGCGACAGACACACGGCCGATATCAGGCAGATGACCAGCGGATAGCCGAACCGCCAGTGGAGCTCCGGCATCACCTGGAAGTTCATGCCGTACACCCCGCACACCATGGTCGGCACGGCAATCACCGCGGCCCATGCCGTGATCTTGCGCATGTCCTCGTTCTGCGCCACCGTCACCTGCGCGAGATGGGCCTGCAGAATCGAGTTCAGCAGTTCGTCGAAGGCGGCTATCTGCTCCTTGGCCCGGGTCTGGTGGTCGAGGACGTCCCGGAAGTACGCCTGTATCTCCGGTCCGACCACCCGCATCGGCCGGGCGGAGAGCTCCTCCAGCGGGCGGCCCAGCGGCACGACTGCCCGCTTCAGCTCCAGCAGCTCCCGCTTGAGCTGGTAGATCCGCCCCGGATCGACCCGCGCGCCGTCCTCCGCGAACACCTCGGTCTCCACCTCGTCGATGTCCTCCTGGAACGAGTCGGTGACGCTCAGGTAGTCGTCGACCACGTGGTCCGCGATCGCGTGCAGCACCGCCGCCGGCCCCTTGGCGAGCTGCCCCGGATCGGACTCCAGCTCCTCGCGCAGCGGACCGAGCGAGCCGTGCCGGCCGTGCCGCACGGTGATCACGAAGTCCTGCCCGGTGAACACCATGATCTCGCCGGTGCTCACCACTTCGCTCGTCGCCGTCAGCTTCTCGTGCTCGAGGTAGCAGACCGTCTTGAACACCGCGAACAGCGTCTCGCCGTACCGCTCCACCTTCGGGCGCTGATGCGCCTTGACGGTGTCCTCCACCGCCAGCGGGTGCAGGTCGAAGAGGTCCGCGATACCCGCGAACTCCTCGTCCGTCGGCTCGTGCAGTCCCAGCCATACGAAACCGTCACGGGCCTTGCGCACCCGTGTCACGGCCTCCACCAGATCGCCGGCCTCCGGGACCCGCTCGCCGTCCCGGTAGACCACGCAGTTCACCACGGAGGAGCCCAGCGGGGACCGGGCAGGATGGCTCAGGTCGACCCGGCGCCGCCCTCGGGCCAGCCGAGCCACCTTCCGCAGATTCCCCGCCATGGACATCCGGATCTCCTTGCGTGCACCTCTTGCCGCCTGGTCGAGCCAGTCTGCCAGGCTCACGTGAGCGCCGGGTAAGCCTGTGGAAACCGCACATTCCGCTTTGTTCCCGCCTGTGGACGGGCGCGGCAGGCGCCGGCGGAGGCTGGGATGATCCCGGTATGACGCACAGCGACGGGCAACCGGACGGGCATTCGGGCGCGGACACCGACCAGGACAAGGACGGGGACGAGGGCCGGGGCCAGGGTCCGGACGGGGGCGGATATCTGCTCGAGAACCGGCAGACCGAGGCGGGCGAGCGCTTCGACGCCTTCGCGACCCTCTTCGATCCCACAACGTTCCGCCACCTCGAAGGACTAGGCGTCGGACCCGGGTGGCGCTGCTGGGAGGTCGGCGTCGGCGGCACCTCCGTCGTCTCCTGGCTGGCCGAGCGGGTCGGCCCCACCGGCACGGTCGTCGCGACCGACATCGACACCTCACTGGTCGCCGGGGCCGCCCACCCGCCGGTGGAGGTGAGGGTCCACGACGTGGGCACCGAGGAGCCGCCTTCGCCAGGGGAGGGCTTCGACCTCGTGCACGCCCGGCTCGTCCTGGTCCACGTGCCGGACCGGGAACGGGCACTGAGGTCCATGATCAAGGCGCTGCGCCCCGGCGGCCGGCTGCTGCTGGAGGACGCCGACCCCGCCCTCCAGCCCCTGCTCTGCCCGGACGAACACGGCCCCGCGGAGGAACTGGCCAACCGGCTGCGCCGCGGCTTCCGCCGCCTGCTGGCCGACCGCGGCGCCGACCTGTCCTACGGCCGCAGACTCCCGCGCCTGCTGCGCGAGGCCGGTCTGCGCCAGGTGGAGGCCGACGCCTACTTCCCGGTCACCTCCCCGGCCTGTACTGCCCTGGAGTCCGCCACCGTCCGGCAGATCCGCACCCGCCTCGTCGCCGCGGGCCTGGCCACCGACGAGGAGATCGACCAGCACCTGACCAATGTGGCCTCCGGCACCATGGATCTGACCACAGCGCCGATGATCTCCGCGTGGGGCACCAAGCCGTAGCACCTCGGCCCGCCGACCGGAATGTCACCGGGCTTCCGGAGCCTCGCGTCCTGACGTGGACGGCTGTCTGCGCCGATCTCATCGCCAAGGCCCAGATCCTCCATGAAGAGGGCGAGAGCCATGCGAAGGACCTGGTCGCCGATGTGGAGCGAGCGCAGGGCAGTGCGGAGGCCGATGCGATCCCGATCATGCTCGCTCTGGAGAAAACTCTGCTCGACACGGCGGAGAGAGTGTCACCGGGCGCTCGGAGGTCTCCCGCCCACCCGTGCCACCGCGAGCGCGCCCGCCGCGCAGCCACGGGCTGCCGCGGTCTCGGGGGTGGCGCCGGCCAGAAGAGCGGCGAGGAACGCGCCGGTGAAGGCGTCGCCCGCGCCGGTGGTGTCCCACGGGGTGGCCGGCACCGCGGGTACGTGGTGCCGGACGGCGCCCGTGTGCGCCACCCGTGCCCCGGCGGCGCCCTGTTTCATGACCACCAGAGGGACGTGGCGGCTCAGTTCGGCCGCCGCGTCCGCCGGGTCGGGCAGGCCCGTCAGCAGGCAGGCCTCGTCGCGGCTCGGCAGCAGCACGTCCACCCCCTCGGTGAGCGCGAGGAACCGGTCCACGCCCAGCGCGACGAGGAATCCGGCCGACGCGGGATCCAGGCTCACCGGCACACCACGCGCGCGGGCCGCCGCGACGGCGCTCGCCACCAGCGCCCGGCCCGTACCGGAGAACAGCAGATAGCCCGACAGATGCAGCCGGGCCACCCCGTCGAGCAGCGCGTCGGACCAGTCACCCGCCTTCAGGCGCAGTGACGCCCCGCTGTCCGTGAGGAACGTGCGCTCGGCCGCTGCCGAGGAGTCGACGAGGCAGACCACCGTCCCGGTCGGCGCCCCGGGATCGATCACCAGGTGGGGACGCACCCCCGAGGCGACCAGCGCCCGTTCGTGCCAGACCGCCGACTCCGCGCCCACCCGCCCCAGCAGCCGGACCTCCCGGCACCCGCTGTGGGCCGCCCAGCAGGCCACGTTGGCCCCCGCCCCGCCCGGCAGCATCCGAACCGCAGCGGAGGTGTCGGTGCCGGTCGAGAGAGGCCCGCGATGCCGTACGACGACATCCGTCACGACGTCCCCGACCACCAGCAGCGCCCCGTCCCCGCCGTCTGTCACGGCAGGGCCCAGGCCGCCGCGATCCGCGCCGCCAGCCGTACGTTGCCGCGCACCGCCGCGAGGTTGGCGCGCAGCGAGGCGCCGTCGGTGTGCCGCACCAGGTAGTCGAGCAGGAACGGGGTGACCGCCTGCCCCGTGACGCCCTCCTCCGCGCACACGTGCAGCGCGTCGGCGAGCACACGCGCGTGCAGTTCGGGATCCAACTGCTCCTGCGGCGGCACCGGGTTGGCGATGATCAGCGCCGACTCCGGCGCCCGCAGCGCGTTCTGCGCCCGCATGGCCTCGGCCACGTCCTCCGGAGTCCGCAGCGTCCAGTCCACCGGATGACCGGAGTCGGACAGGTAGAAGCCGGGGAAGCGGTCCGTACCGTACCCGGCGACCGCGACCCCCAGCGTCTCCAGCCGCTGCAACGTCGCCGGCACGTCCAGGATCGACTTGACCCCCGCGCACACGACCGTGATCCGCGTGCGCGCCAGCAGGCCGAGGTCGGCGGACTCGTCCTGCGTCACCGTCCACTGCCGGTGCACTCCGCCGAGCCCACCCGTGGCGAACACGCGGATGCCCGCCAGCGAGGCCAGCAGCGCCGTCGCCGACACCGTCGTAGCCCCGCTCGCCCCCGCGGCCATCGCGAGCGGCAGGTCGCGGTGGCCGAGCTTGCGCATCCCCTCCTCGTTCGCGACCCGCTCCAGCTGCCCCTTGGCCAGGCCGACTTGAGGGTGGCCGTCCAGCACCGCGATGGTCGCGGGCACGGCGCCCTCCTGCCGCACCGCGTCCTCCAGTTCCAGCGCCACCTGGAGATTGCGCGGGCGCGGCAGCCCATGGGCGATGATCGTGGACTCCAGGGCCACCACGGGACGACGCGCGGCCAGCGCCTCCCGCACCTCTTCGGACACCACCAGCACGTGCCTGCCTCCCGTCTGTCGCGCTCTCCCTCATCTCTGGCGGGTGCCGCACCGGGTCAAACCCTTGCGGCCCGCACCGCACGGCACCAGCCTGGGGCGTATGAGCGACAACACGCCACGCCTCGACCACGTCGTCCTCTGGGTGCGCGACCCGGTCGCCGCGGCAAGCTTCTACGAGCAGACGGTCGGCCTGGAGCCGGTCAGGGTCGCCGAGTTCGCCGCGGGCGAGGTGTCCTTCCCTTCCGTACGCCTGAACGAGGAGACGATCCTCGACCTCGCCCCGCTCGACATGGCCGAGCGCATGAACATGGTCCCCGGCGCGGCCGGCAGCGCGGGCCACCCCGTGAACCACGTCTGCCTGTCCCTGCCCGCCGACGGCTTCGACGCCCTGCGCGCCCGTCTGGAGGAGCGGGCCGTCCCCGTCTCGGACTTCTCCCACGACGCCTTCGGCGCGCGCGGCAAAGCCAGGCGCAGCTTCTACTTCCGGGACCCGGACGGCAACGTCTTCGAGGCCCGGCACTACGCGTAGCGCACCCGCGGTCCACTACGAGTAGCGCGCACCTCGCCCCGGCACCTCAGAACAGCGGCTCGGGCAGCACGCCTTCCAGCGCGAGCAGTCTGCGCTTGGCCTCCAGGCCGCCGCCGAAGCCGCCGATGCCCCCGTCGCTCTCCACGACCCGATGGCACGGCACCACCACCGGCAGCGGATTGGCGCCCATCGCCGCGCCCACCGCCTGGGCGGCACCCGGCTGCCCCACCCGGTCGGCCAGATCGCCGTACCCGACGACCGTGCCGTACGGCACGGTCGACGCCAGTTCGCGCAGCACCTGCCGGTTGAAGCCAGAGATCAGCGACCAGTCCAGCGGCAGCTCGAAGTCCTGCCGCTCGCCCGCGAAGTACGCCCGTACCTGGCGTATCGCCTCCGCGAGCAGCGGGGAGCCGGGCGCCTCGACCGGCTCGGTGCCCAGCCGGGACGCCAGCCGGGCCAGCGCACGCTCCCGTATCGCGTCCGTGGCGTGGAAGACGACGTTGACCAGGCCTTCGGGGGTCGCGGCCAGCAGCAGAGGGCCGATGCCGGTACCGACTACGGCCCACACGACCCGCTGCTCGTCCTGCTCGTGGCTGTCCATGCGATTACGGTACGGCCCGCCACTGACAACGCCCGCTGACCTGCGCCGCCGCGGGATCAGAGGGTTTTGAGCGCCGCGCGCACCACTTCCGGCTTGTTCGTGATGATGCCGTCCACGCCGTAGCCGGCGACGGTCCGGGTGCCGGCGGCGTCGTTCACCGTCCAGACGAAGACCCCCAGCGGAGCCCCGTGCGGTCCCCGGTGCGCGCGGACGGCTGCCATGTAGTCCGCCGACAGCGTGCGGTAGGAGGGGTTGATCAGGTCCACGAAGGCCGCGTACCGGTGCAGGTCCGCCTTGTCCGGGCGGCCGAGGAAAGCGGTCCGGACGGCGGGCTTCAGCTCGTGCACGGTCCGCACGCTGCCTGCGCTGAAGCTCTGCACGATCAGCCGGCTCGCCAGGTGCCGGTGGTCGAGCCAGCCGCCGTTGGCGAGCACCTTGAGGGTCTGTGCCTCGATCCCCGGGTACAGCTCGGGTTTCTTGATCTCCAGGAGCAGCTTCTCGTGGTTGCGCTCGAGCCGACGCATGTACTGGCCGAGCGTCGGCACGCGCGTGCCCGCGAACGCGGGGGAGAACCAGCTGCCCGCGTCCAGGCGGGCGATCTCGGCGGCGGTGAAGTCCTTCACCTTCCACGGGGCCCGGCCGGGAAAGACCTGCTCGACGTTGGTCGTCCGCTTCAGGGTGGTGTCGTGGATGACCACCAGCTCGCCGTCCTTGGTGCGCTGCACGTCGTTCTCCACCCAGGAGAAGCCGAGGGCCGCCGCCTTGTCGATGGCGGGCAGCGTGTTCTCCGGGGCGTAGGCGGAGGCGCCCCGGTGGGCGACGACCATGGGCTGCGGCCGGTGGGCGTCGACAGCTCGTACCTCCGAGGTGGGCAGGAACAGGGCGGTGGCCGCCGCAAGAGCGGCGGCCAGGGCGGCGACGGCGCGCGTGTGCATAAGTACTCCTCGCGACTAGTGATCACGGACAGCACAAGAGTGACAGCACAGAGTCAACGAGGCGCTCGCAGAAGGGCCACGGGTGAAGTCACGAACCGCACGGAGCCGGCCGGGCCCGCTCACGGGTGCCGCACATCTGCGACGAGGCCGTGCTTCTTTGCCGGAAAGTCGTTCGGCCATTCCGGTGGCAGTCATACTCTCAGCGTCAACCCTGACCGCGTGGCGGTCCTGGGACGGGGGCATTCACGGGGGCATCCACGATTTCCGGGACTCAAGAGGGCGGAAGGGCAACCGCGCATGCACGGCACCGTCGACGGATTCAGCTACGGGATCGTCACCCCGCTCGTGGCCTGTCTCATGGCCTGCCTCGGCGGGGCCCTCGGCCTGCGCTGCACGACCCGCGCCCTGCTCGTCGCCCGCTCCTGGCGGCCCGGCTGGCTCGCCCTCGGCTCGGCCGCGATCGGCTCGGGCATCTGGACCATGCACTTCGTCGCGATGACCGGCTTCACCGTCGAAGAGGCGTCGATCGGCTACGACCGGCCGACGACGTACGCGAGCCTGGCCGTCGCCGTCGTCATGGCGGGAATCGGGATCTTCATGGTCGGCTACCGGGGCGCGACCGGCTCCGCCCTGTTCACCGGAGGCACGATCACCGGCCTCGGTGTCGCCAGCATGCACTACCTGGGTATGGCCGGGATGCGGCTCGACGGCACGCTCGAGTACAACACCTTCACCGTCGCCGCCTCCGTGGTGATCGCCGTCGTCGCCGCGACCGCGGCCCTCTGGGCGGCCGGACGGGCGAAGGGGTTCCTCTGGAGCGTCGGCGCCAGCCTCGTCATGGGACTCGCCGTCGTCGGCATGCACTACACGGGCATGGCCGCCGTCAGCGTCCACCTGCACGACACGGGCGGCGCCGCCACCGGCGAGTCGCCGGCCGCCCTGCTCACGCCGATGCTGATCGGCCCGCTCGTCTTCCTGCTGCTCACCGGCGCCGTCGTACTGTTCGACCCGCTGATGATCACGGGCAGGTCCGGCTGGACCCCCGTCGAGCACAAGCCGGGCGTCCCGGCGCGTGAACTGGTCGCCCACTCCGCCGGCCGCCACCCGGCCCGCGCCCACCGCGACCCCGACCGCGAGACGGCCCGCGAACGCTCCCGCGCTCCGCAGAACCGCTGATCCGGACCCGTTGTCAGTGGCGGGTCGTACGGTGGATGTCATGCGGCCCGTCTCTCACATCGAACGCACGGTGGCGCCCTTCGAGGTCGTCAGCCCCTACCAGCCCAGCGGCGACCAGCCGCAGGCCATCGCCGAACTCGCCCAGCGCATCGAGGCGGGGGAGCCGGACGTCGTCCTGCTCGGCGCCACCGGCACCGGCAAGTCCGCCACCACCGCGTGGATGATCGAGAAGCTTCAGCGCCCGACCCTCGTCATGGCGCCGAACAAGACGCTCGCCGCCCAGCTGGCCAACGAGTTCCGCGAACTGCTCCCGAACAACGCGGTCGAATACTTCGTCTCGTACTACGACTACTACCAGCCCGAGGCCTACGTCCCGCAGTCGGACACCTACATCGAGAAGGACTCCTCGATCAACGAGGAGGTCGAGCGCCTGCGCCACTCGGCGACCAACTCGCTGCTCACCCGCCGCGACGTCGTCGTGGTCGCCTCCGTCTCCTGCATCTACGGCCTGGGCACCCCGCAGGAGTACGTGGACCGCATGGTCCCGCTCCGGGTCGGTGACGAGATCGACCGCGACGAGCTGCTGCGCCGTTTCGTGGACATCCAGTACACGCGCAACGACATGGCCTTCACCCGCGGCACCTTCCGGGTGCGCGGCGACACCATCGAGATCTTCCCGGTCTACGAGGAGCTGGCCGTCCGCATCGAGATGTTCGGCGACGAGATCGAGGCGTTGTCGACCCTGCACCCCATCACCGGAGAGATCATCAGCGACGACCAGCAGCTGTACGTCTTCCCGGCCTCGCACTACATCGCCGGCCCCGAGCGCATGGAGCGGGCGATCAGGGGCATCGAGAAGGAGCTCGAGGAGCGCCTGGCCGAGCTGGAGAAGCAGGGCAAGCTGCTGGAGGCCCAGCGGCTGCGCATGCGCACCACCTACGACGTCGAGATGCTCCGCCAGATCGGCACCTGCTCCGGCGTGGAGAACTACTCGATGCACTTCGACGACCGCGCGCCCGGCAGCCCGCCCAACACCCTGCTCGACTACTTCCCGGACGACTTCCTGCTCGTCATCGACGAGTCGCACGTCACCGTGCCCCAGATCGGCGCGATGTACGAGGGCGACGCCTCCCGCAAGCGCACCCTCGTCGAGCACGGCTTCCGGCTGCCGTCCGCCCTGGACAACCGGCCGCTGAAGTGGGAGGAGTTCCAGGAACGCATCGGCCAGACGGTGTACCTGTCGGCGACGCCGGGCACGTACGAGCTGTCGCGCTCGGACGGTCAGGTCGAACAGATCATCCGGCCCACCGGCCTGGTCGACCCGCAGGTCGTCGTCAAGCCCACCGAGGGCCAGATCGACGACCTGGTGCACGAGATCCGCGGACGCGTGGAGAAGGACGAACGCGTTCTGGTCACGACGCTGACCAAGAAGATGGCCGAGGACCTGACGGACTACTTCCTGGAACTCGGCATCCAGGTCCGCTATCTGCACAGCGATGTCGACACCCTGCGCCGGGTCGAGCTGCTGCGCGAGCTGCGCAGCGGCGAGTTCGACGTCCTGGTCGGCATCAACCTGCTGCGTGAGGGCCTAGACCTGCCGGAGGTGTCCCTGGTGGCGATCCTCGACGCCGACAAGGAGGGCTTCCTGCGCTCGGGCACCTCGCTGATCCAGACCATCGGCCGCGCCGCGCGCAACGTCTCCGGCCAGGTCCATATGTACGCCGACAAGATCACCCCGGCGATGGAGAAGGCCATCGAGGAGACCAACCGCCGCCGGGAGAAGCAGATCGCGTACAACGAGGAGAACGGCATCGACCCGCAGCCGCTGCGCAAGAAGATCAACGACATCGTCGCGCGGATCGCCCGCGAGGAGGTCGACACCGAGCAGCTGCTCGGCACCGGGTACCGCAAGGGGAAGGACGGCAAGGGCGCGAAGACCCCCGTGCCGGCCCTCGGCGGCAACGGCGCCAAGGCCGCCGGTGCCGCCAAGCCGGCCAAGTCCGCCAAGCCCGCGAAGTCGGCCAAGGGCAAGGCCGAGGAGACGGTGCCCACCGACCGTCCCGCCGCCGAACTCGCCGAACAGATCGAGGAGATGACGGAGCGCATGCGCGCCGCCGCCGCCGACCTCCAGTTCGAGGTCGCGGCCCGGTTGCGCGACGAGGTCGCGGAGATGAAGAAGGAACTGCGCCAGATGCGCGAGGCGGGGCTGTCCTGACCGACTGCGCTGTGTTGCAAGACCGACACAAAGTGCGGACCCGTGGGCGGCGATGCCGCCGCCACTGCGTAGGGTTCTTGGCAGCCGCGGAACCGGCGGCGACAGGGGCGTAGCTCGAGAGGGGAATCAGCCGTGACCGTCAACTTGACCAAGGGTCAGGCCATCAGTCTGCAGAAGAACGACGGGGGCAGCCTGACCGCGGTCCGCATGGGTCTCGGCTGGCAGGCGGCCCCGCGCCGGGGTCTGTTCGGCTCGCGCACGCGCGAGATCGACCTCGACGCCTCCGCCGTCCTCTTCGCCGAGAAGCAGCCGGTCGACGTGGTCTTCTTCCGCCACCTGGTGAGCGACGACGGCTCCGTGCGCCACACCGGCGACAACCTGGTCGGCGGCGCGGGCCAGGGCGGTGACGACGAGTCGATCCTCGTCGACCTGCAGCGCGTCCCGGTCCACATCGACCAGATCGTCTTCACCGTGAACTCCTTCACGGGCCAGACCTTCCAGGAGGTGCAGAACGCGTTCTGCCGCCTGGTCGACGAGACCAACGGCCAGGAGCTCGCCCGCTACACCCTCGCGGGCGGTGGCAACTACACCGCCCAGATCATGGCGAAGGTGCACCGCGTGAACGGCGCCTGGACGATGACGGCCCTCGGCGCCCCCGCCAACGGCCGCACCTTCCAGGACCTGATGCCGACGATCCTGCCGCACCTGTAGAACGGTCCGGACAGTCCGGCGAGCAGCGCACGACAGCACATGACACCAGGGGGACGAAGGCGATGACGGCCGAGCTGGTGCGGGGGCAGAACCACCCGCTCTCCGAGGTCCGCCTGGAGATCCGGATCTCGGCCGGCCGGCCGGTCGTGGCGGCGGCCACGCTCAGCGACGACAGCGGCAGGGCGCGGGGCGCCGAGTGGGTGGTGCACCCCGGCGCTCCCGTCCTGCACGGTCTGGAGGTCTCCCGCCAGGCCGCCGCCGACCACCGGCTCGCCGTCGACCTGGGTGCCATGCCCGAGGCGGTGCACCGCGTCGACGTGCTGCTGGCCCTGCCCGCCGCGGGTGGGGGCCCGACCCGGTTCGGCGCGGTCGCCGCCCCCTTCGTCGCGGTCACCGGCCTGGACGGCACCGAGCTCGCCAGCTACACGATCACCGGCCTGGACGCCGAGTCCGCTGTGATCGCCGTGGAGCTGTACCGCCGCCAGGGCGCCTGGAAAGTGCGCGCCGTCGGCCAGGGCTACACGGGCGGCCTCACCGAACTGCTCACCGACCTGGGGCTGACCCAGGCCCGTGAACTGGCCGCCGCCGCCGAGGAGGCGGTGGCCCAGGGGCTGGCCCGCTCGGTGGCCGCACCCCCGCCCCGTACGACGGACGACGCCCGCTCCCACCAGGCCTCGGCGCCGCCCCGGCCGAACCCGACTGCTTCCGTTTCCTCCCACGACGGTTCTTCCCACGAGGGACAGGTCTCCCGGACCGCCGGCCCTTCGGCGCCGCAGCCGGCGGGTCCGCGGGAATCCGGAGGCGGGACCCCCGCGGCCGGATCACCACCCTCTCCGCCCGCGGGCGGAACCATCGACTACCGGCACCCGCGGCGGCAGCCCGCGCCCCCGGCCCCTTCCGGACGGCCCGCACCCCCGCCCCCGCCCGGACAGCCCCCTGCTCCGCCCGGGCAACCCGCGGCGCCGCCGGCCGCGTCGGCCACGCCTCCCGGCCACGACGGGCGGCCCGCGCGGCCCGTCGCGGGGGACGCGACCGGGTGGTCGATGGAGGAGCGGCTCTACAACCAGGTCTGGGGGATGTTCGAGGACCTGGCCCGCACCACGGCCGCCTACCGCAGCGCCGTCGACTTTGCCGACTCGCGCATGGACAAGGAGCTGGACCAGGTCCTGTCCGACCCGCGCAGCCGCATCGGCGGTCAGGGCGACGCCGCCCGGGAGGCGGCCCGCGCCAAGCACGCGCAGCTCGTCGACCAGGCCAGAGCGGCGCTCGACAGGGACCTGGCCCAGCTCACCGACGAGTCCGAGGTCGTCGAGCCGGCCCTGCCACCGGCGTACGCCCGCTGGGACAACCCGGTCTGGCACGGCTACCGCGTGCCGATGGAGATCCCCATGGCGGTACGCCTCGGCGACCTCCACCTGCCCGAGGACCCGTCCCTGCGCATCCCCATGCTGATCCGGCTGCCGCTGGAGCGCGGCCTGTGGATCGACAGCGGCCGCTGGGCGTCCCCCGACGCATCCTTCGCCGACGCGGGCGAACGTCGCCGGCTGGCGATGGAGACGGCGGTGGCGCACGCGGCCCGGCTGATCGCCGTCTACCCGCCGGGCGAGTTCGGCGTCCATGTCATCGACCCGGCCGGATCCGGAGCGCGGGCACTCGCGCCCCTGGTGCGCACGGGCGTGCTCGCGGGACCGCCCGCAGCCGGTGCCGCCGGGGTCGCGGACGTCCTGAGCCGGCTCACCCAGCGGGTCGACCTGGTGCAGATGGCCATGCGCGGGGGCGGTCCGGACGCGCTGCCCCCCGGCTTCGACGCCGCCGAACAGCTACTGATCGTCAACGACTTCCCGCACGGGTTCGACGACCGTGCCGTGACCCAGCTGCGCTACCTCGCCGACGAGGGCCCGGCCGTGGGCGTCCACCTGATGATGGTCGCCGACCGCGAGGACGCCGCCGCCTACGGTCCGTTGCTCGACCCGCTGTGGCGTTCGCTGATGCGACTGACCCCGGAGCCCGACGACCACCTCGCCGACCCGTGGGTCGGACATGCCTGGACGTACGAGCCGCCGGTGGTGCCGCCGGGCAGCCAGGTGCTCCAGATGGTGCTCACCGAGGTCGCGACGGCCCGTCGTGACTGGAACCGCTGAGCCGGGGCACACACCTCCGCACACCTCGTCTCAAGGGATCGTAAACTCGCCAGACCTGCGGCTTTGAACATTTCTTTGCCTTACTCTTTACCATTCCTTGGTCATTCGGGTACCCTTTTGTCCTGTGAATGTCTCGTTGTCCCTGTGGGTCCTGACCATCGTCGGCCTGGCCGCCCTGATCGCCGTCGACTTCTTCATCGGCCGCAAACCCCATGACGTGTCGATCAAGGAAGCCGGCATCTGGACGGCCGTATGGGTCGTCCTGGCCGGTCTCTTCGGGCTCGGTCTGCTCGTCTTCGGCGGCGGCCGGCCGGCGGGCGAGTTCTTCGCCGGCTTCATCACCGAGAAGTCGCTGAGCGTCGACAACCTCTTCGTCTTCGTCCTGATCATGGCCAAGTTCGCCGTGCCGTCGCAGTACCAGCGGCGGGTGCTGATGATCGGCGTTCTCATAGCCCTGGTGCTGCGGGCCGGCTTCATCGCCGCCGGAGCCGCGATCATCGCGAGCTTCTCGTGGGTGTTCTACCTCTTCGGCGCCTTCCTGATCTGGACCGCCTGGAAGCTCATCCAGGAGGCCCGCTCCGGCGGGGACGAGGAAGAGGATTTCGAGGAGAACAAGCTGCTCAAGGCCGCCGAGCGCCGCTTCGGCGTGGCCGACCGCTACCACGGCACCCGGCTGTGGATCCGGCAGAACGGCAAGCGTGTGATGACGCCGATGCTGGTCGTGATGCTCGCGATCGGCACCACCGACATCCTGTTCGCCCTCGACTCGATCCCCGCGATCTTCGGCCTCACCCAGGACCCGTACATCGTCTTCACCGCCAACGCCTTCGCGCTGATGGGCCTCCGGCAGCTGTACTTCCTGATAGGCGGCCTGCTCAAGAAGCTGGTCCACCTGTCCTACGGCCTTTCGGTGATCCTCGGATTCATCGGCGTCAAGCTGGTGCTGCACGCGCTGCACGAGTCCGGCGTGCACGTCCCCGAGATCGGCATCCCGGTCTCCCTCGGCGTGATCTGCGCGGTTCTCGCCGTCACCACCGTCACCAGCTTGCTGGCCGCCAGGAAGCAGGACGCAGAGGAGGTGCGGGAGACGCAGGCACGGGAAGAGCGCCACGGGGACGCGGCGAAGGACCGGGTCGATGCTTGAGCGCGAGCGGGAGCGCACTCGCCCCCGGATCGCGTATGCGAACGTCTCTGGACTCTGCGACGATCGCAGCATGATCACGCGGCTCAGGGGACTCCTGACGGCGTGGACGATTATCGTGCCGGCGCTTGCGGTCGTCCTGCTGATCCTCACCTGGGGGCGTTCCCTTCCCGGCGCGCTCGTCGGCGTGATCACCCTCGTCCTCGCCGGCTCGGTCCTGGCCGCGGTGCACCACGCGGAGGTGGTCGCCCACAGGGTCGGCGAGCCCTTCGGCTCCCTGGTCCTCGCGATCGCCGTCACGGTCATCGAGGTCGCGCTCATCGTGACCTTGATGGCGGACGGCGGCGACAAGTCCTCGACGCTCGCCAGGGACACGGTGTTCGCGGCGGTGATGATCACCTGCAACGGCGTGGTCGGACTGAGCCTGCTGGTCGGCTCCCTGCGCCACGGCACGGCCGTCTTCAACGCCGAGGGCACCGGCGCCGCCCTCGCCACCGTGGCGACCCTGGCCACGCTCAGCCTGGTGCTCCCGACGTTCACCACCAGCCAGCCGGGGCCGCGGTTCTCCGGAGTGCAGCTCACCTTCGCCGCGATCTCCTCGCTCGTCCTGTACGGCCTGTTCGTGACCACCCAGACCGTGCGGCACCGCGACTACTTCCTGCCGATCACCCGGCAGGGAGAGGTGATCACCTCTGAGAACCACGCGGCGGCACCGTCCGCCCGCACCGCCTGGATCAGCCTGGGACTGCTGGGCATGGCCCTGGTCGGTGTGGTCGGACTGGCCAAGGGCGTGTCGCCCACCGTCGAGTCCGCGGTGGAGGCCGCCGGTCTGCACCACGCGGTCGTCGGCGTGATCATCGCCTTGCTCGTGCTGCTGCCCGAGACCATCGCCGCGCTGCGCTCCGCGCGGCGCGACCGGGTGCAGACCAGCCTCAACCTCGCGCTGGGATCCGCTATGGCCAGCATCGGCCTGACCATCCCGGCCGTCGCGCTGGCGTCGCTGTGGCTGTCCGGGCCGCTCGTCCTCGGCCTCGGCTCCACCTACATGCTGCTGCTTCTGCTCACCGTGGTGGTCAGTTCGCTGACCGTGGTGCCGGGACGGGCCACGCCGCTCCAGGGCGGCGTCCACCTGGTGATCTTCGCGGCCTACCTGGAGCTGGCGATCAACCCCTAGGCGCGCCAACGTGTCGTGATAGGACGGGGGCTCGAGCGGCGGTCGCCCATCGGCCGCCGTCGGACGAACGGACCGGAGGAACCGTGCCCCGCACCCTGGCCAACGCCCCGATCATGATTCTCAACGGCCCCAACCTGAACCTGCTCGGGCAGCGGCAGCCGGAGATCTACGGCTCCGACACGCTCGCGGACGTCGAGGCACTGTGCGCAGAGGCAGCCGCCGCGCACGGCGGGACGGTCGACTTCCGCCAGTCCAACCACGAGGGCGAACTGGTCGACTGGATCCACGAGGCCCGGCTGAACCACTGCGGCATCGTCATCAACCCCGCCGCCTACTCGCACACCTCCGTCGCCATCCTCGACGCGCTCAACACCTGTGACCGGCTGCCGGTGGTGGAGGTGCACATCTCCAACATCCACCAGCGCGAACAGTTCCGGCACCACTCCTACGTCTCCCTGCGCGCCGACGGTGTCATCGCCGGGTGCGGAGTGCAGGGCTACGCGTTCGCGGTGGAGCGGGTCGCGGCACTGGCCGGCGCACAGCGGGCGGACGCGTAGCCGCCCGCCGTGCGCGGCCGGGGCCGTCGGCCGAGGGCGGGACAACGGGAGACCGGCGGCCCGTACCGTGCGGGAGCCGTCTTCCCGCGCGGGGCTGCCCCCAGTCGACTGCGTGACGAGGCTGAGGGGGAGCGGGTGTGCGCCGCCGGTGTGTGCGCAGGATTCACACGGGGCGCACGTGGCGTACGGTGGCGTGCGACCGTACGCCACCCGCCACCCGCGTTCGCTCACCATCCGCCGTCCGCTCACCACCCGCGCGCGTGCCACTCCGACAGATGCGGGCGCTCGGCGCCCAGCGTGGTGTCGTTGCCGTGGCCCGGGTAGACCCAGGTCTCGTCCGGGAGGACGTCGAAGATCTTCGTCTCCACGTCGTGGATCAGGCTGGCGAACGCCTTCGGGTCCTTGCGGGTGTTGCCCACCCCGCCGGGGAAGAGGCAGTCGCCCGTGAACACGTGCGGATGCCCGTGCGGGTCGTCGTAGACCAGCGCGATCGAGCCGGGGGTGTGGCCGACGAGGTGGCGCGCGGTGAGTTCCACCCGCCCCACCCGCACGGTGTCCCCGTCGTCCACGAGGACGTCGGTCGGCACCGGGATGCCCTCGGCGTCCTCCCGGCCCGCGTACGTACGCGCACGCGTGGCCGCCACGACCTCCGCCAGCCCCTGCCAGTGGTCGGCGTGCCGGTGGGTGGTGACGACGGAGGCGATGCCGTCGTCACCGATCATGCCGAGGAGCGTGTGCGCGTCGTTCGCCGCGTCGATCAGCAGTTGCTCGTCCGTGGCCCGGCAGCGCAGCAGATAGGCGTTGTTGTCCATCGGGCCGACCGCGATCTTGGTGATCATCAGGTCCTTCAGCTCGTGGACGTCCGCCGGGCCGCCGACCTTCACCTCTCCGCTGTACGTCATGGCCGCCAGCCTATAGCGGGGGCAGCTGCCCGGGGACCGTGCACGCGGCTACAGCGGCGGCAGTGCCGGGAGCGCGCCGCCCGCCACCGTCAGGGCGGATCCGTCGCGGCGTCCCGCGAGCCAGCCGAGCAGGTCCGCCCGGTCCCCCGTGACGGTGACCGCGGGCCCGTCCGCCGTCCGGCCCGTGTCCCACGCGTGCGTGCCGTCCGTCAGCCGGGTCGGCGGCACCTCCGTGTGCCCGGAGAACCGCTGGGCCAGGAACTCGATCTCCCGCTCTACGAACTCCGGCGGCAGGTCCTCGAGCTCGTAGCCGATGCCGAGGTCCACGTGATGCAGCTCGACCTCCACCCAGCGCCGGAACGGCACCCGGGACGCGGAGTCGGTGACGCCGTTGCGCAGCTCCACGGTCCGCGACCAGTCCGCGGGCTCGGCCCCCGTCCGCTGGAAGCGGGCCGCGCTCTCCCGCACGTCGGCGAGCTGGACGTCGAGGGGGCGCGGGGCGTCCCGCTCGATGTCGGCGTCCCGGGCCTCGGCGGACGCGTACATGGGACGGCCCTCGAAGACGTTCACCAGCGCGTCCGCGTTGCGGGCGAGGTGGGCCAGGACATGGCCCCGGGTCCAGCCGGGCAGTCGTGACTGGTCGGTCACAGCCGCGTTGTCCAGCCTGCCGACAGCGGTCAGCAGTCGTTCGGTTGCGTCCTGCACAGACGCCAGGTCGCGCGCGTGATCAATCATGACGCCGACCCTAGTCCCGCCACACCTTCGGGTGAAGGCGGTGAAGGACGGCCGTAAATCGAATGTACGTGCTATAAGGTCGGGTGTGGCATCGGGCATGCTGGAGAGCCGGGGATTGTTGTGTATCCGGGCGCATCCGGGAATCCCGCCCGGCGTTGTCAGTGGCTCCCCCTAGTCTGAGAAAGCACGGGGGCCCCGCCCCTGTCACTTCTCTCAAGAAAGGTGCGGACCGGCGTGGCCGACCGTCTCATCGTCCGTGGCGCGCGCGAGCACAACCTGAAGAACGTCTCGCTCGACCTGCCTCGGGACTCGCTCATCGTCTTCACGGGCCTGTCCGGGTCGGGCAAGTCCTCCCTGGCCTTCGACACGATCTTCGCCGAGGGCCAGCGGCGCTATGTGGAGTCGCTCTCCTCGTACGCCCGCCAGTTCCTCGGCCAGATGGACAAGCCGGACGTCGACTTCATCGAGGGCCTGTCCCCGGCGGTCTCCATCGACCAGAAGTCGACCTCGCGCAACCCGCGCTCGACGGTCGGCACCATCACCGAGGTCTACGACTACCTGCGCCTGCTCTTCGCCCGTATCGGCAGGCCCCACTGCCCCGAGTGCGGCCGCCCGATCTCACGGCAGTCGCCGCAGGCCATCGTCGACAAGGTGCTGGAACTGCCGGAGGGGAGCCGCTTCCAGGTCCTCTCGCCGCTGGTGCGCGAGCGCAAGGGCGAGTTCGTCGACCTCTTCGCCGACCTTCAGACCAAGGGCTACTCCCGCGCACGCGTGGACGGCGAGACCATCCAGCTCTCCCACCCGCCCACGCTGAAGAAGCAGGAGAAGCACACCATCGAGGTGGTCGTCGACCGACTCACGGTCAAGGACTCCGCCAAGCGCCGCCTCACCGACTCCGTCGAGACCGCGCTCGGCCTGTCCGGCGGCATGGTCGTGCTCGACTTCGTCGACCTGCCCGAGGACGACCCCGAGCGCGAGCGGATGTACTCGGAGCACCTGTACTGCCCGTACGACGACCTGTCCTTCGAGGAGATGGAGCCCCGTTCCTTCTCCTTCAACTCGCCCTTCGGCGCCTGCCCCGAGTGCACCGGCATCGGCACCCGCATGGAGGTCGACCCGGAGCTGATCGTCCCGGACGAGGAGAAGACCCTCGACGAGGGTGCCATCCACCCCTGGTCGCACGGGCACACCAAGGACTACTTCGGCCGGCTGGTCGGGGCCCTGGCCGACGCACTCGGCTTCCGTACCGACATCCCCTTCGCGGGCCTGCCGCAGCGCGCCAAGAAGGCCCTGCTCTACGGCCACAAGACACAGATCGAGGTCCGCTACCGCAACCGGTACGGGCGCGAGCGCGTCTACACCACGCCGTTCGAGGGCGCTGTGCCGTTCGTCAAGCGCAGGCACAGCGAGGCCGAGAGCGACGCCAGCCGCGAGCGCTTCGAGGGGTACATGCGCGAGGTGCCCTGCCCCACCTGTGAGGGCACGCGCCTGAAGCCGGTCGTCCTCGCGGTCACGCTCATGGGCAAGTCGATCGCCGAGATCTCCGCGATGTCCATCAGCGACTGCGCGGACTTCCTGCGCGGGCTGAAGCTCGACGCCCGCGACAAGAAGATCGCCGAGCGCGTCCTCAAGGAGGTCAACGAGCGGCTCCGGTTCCTGGTCGACGTCGGCCTCGACTACCTCTCGCTGAACCGCGCGGCCGGCACGCTCTCCGGCGGCGAGGCCCAGCGCATCCGTCTGGCCACCCAGATCGGCTCCGGCCTCGTCGGCGTCCTGTACGTCCTCGACGAGCCGTCCATCGGCCTGCACCAGCGCGACAACCACCGGCTGATCGAAACCCTGGTCCGGCTGCGCGACATGGGCAACACGCTCATCGTCGTCGAGCACGACGAGGACACCATCAAGACCGCCGACTGGATCGTCGACATCGGCCCCGGCGCGGGCGAGCACGGCGGCAAGGTCGTGCACAGCGGCTCCCTGAAGGAACTGCTCGCGAACGCCGAGTCGCAGACCGGGCAGTACCTGTCCGGAAAGAAGGCGATCCCGCTGCCCGACATCCGGCGCCCGCTCGACCCGTCGCGGCAGCTCACCGTGCACGGCGCCCGGGAGAACAACCTGAAGGACATCGACGTGTCCTTCCCGCTCGGCCTGTTCACGGCGGTCACCGGAGTCTCCGGCTCCGGCAAGTCGACGCTGGTCAACGACATCCTGTACACCCACCTGGCCCGCGAGTTGAACGGCGCGCGCAACGTGCCCGGCCGGCACACGCGCGTGGACGGCGACGACCTCGTGGACAAGGTGGTGCACGTCGACCAGTCGCCCATCGGCCGCACCCCGCGGTCCAACCCGGCGACGTACACCGGCGTCTTCGACCACATCCGCAAGCTGTTCGCCGAGACCACCGAGGCGAAGGTCCGGGGCTACCAGCCCGGCCGCTTCTCCTTCAACGTCAAGGGCGGGCGCTGCGAGAACTGCGCGGGCGACGGCACCATCAAGATCGAGATGAACTTCCTGCCGGACGTCTACGTCCCCTGCGAGGTCTGCCACGGCGCCCGCTACAACCGGGAGACCCTGGAAGTCCACTACAAGGGCAAGTCCATCGCCGACGTGCTCAACATGCCGATCGAGGAGGCGACCGAGTTCTTCGAGGCGGTCCCGGCGATCGCCCGCCACCTCACGACCCTCAAGGACGTCGGCCTCGGCTACGTCCGGCTCGGCCAGTCCGCGACCACCCTGTCCGGCGGTGAGGCGCAGCGCGTGAAGCTCGCCAGCGAACTGCAGCGCCGCTCGACCGGACGCACGGTCTACGTCCTGGACGAGCCCACCACCGGTCTGCACTTCGAGGACATCAGCAAGCTGCTGAAGGTGCTGTCCGGACTGGTCGAAAAGGGCAACACGGTCATCGTCATCGAGCACAACCTCGATGTGATCAAGACCGCCGACTGGGTCGTCGACATGGGCCCCGAGGGCGGCGCCGGCGGTGGCCTGGTCATCGCCGAGGGCACGCCCGAGCAGGTCGCCGGCGTCCCGGCCAGCCACACCGGGAAGTTCCTGCGCGAGATCCTTCAGCCGGACCGCATCAGCGACGCCGCCTCCTCGGCCACGGCCCCGCGCGGAAGCGCCGCCAAGAAGGCCGTCGCGGCCGCGTCGACGACCCGCAAGACGGCCACGGCCAGGACGACGACGGCCAGGACGACGACCAAGACCGCCAACAACACGGCGAGCGAGAAGGCGACGCCCGCGAAGAAGACGGCGCGGGCCCGCAAGGCCTGAGGCACCGTCCGGCAGGCCCGTCGCGCCCCGCGGGCACTCCCGCGGGGCACTGCTCGCACCGGACGCCTACGGCGCGCCCACCTCCGCCGCGTACGGCGGCTCCGCTCCCGCGCGCGAGCAGGTGACCGCCGCCGCGCGGGCCGCGAACCGCAGCAGCCGGCTCCAGCCGGAGGCGCCGAGGCCCGCAAGGGCCTCGGGAGAGAGGGCGTCCTGGACGGAGAGTCCGTGCAGCAGGGCCGCGTTCACGGTGTCGCCCGCGCCGATGGTGTCGACCACGTCGACCTTCTCGCCCGGCACGGAGTGCTCCGCGCCGTCCCGGGTGTACGCGGTGAGCCCGTCGCCGCCGTGGGTGATCACCACCGCCGCGGGCCCGGCGGCCAGCCACTGGCGCGGAGTGCCGCCCAGCCACCGCGCGTCCTCCCCGGAGAGCTTCAGCAGAGACACGGAAGGCAGCCAGCTCGAAAAGCGCGCCCGGTAGGCGTCCGCGTCCGCGATCAGTCCGGGCCGGATGTTCGGGTCCAGCGCGGTGAACACACCCTGCGCGGACGCCGTCCGCATCAGCTCCTCGTAGGCGCTCGCGCCCGGCTCCAGCACCAGCGAACAGGTACCGAAGGACACCGCGCGGGTTCCGGCGGGAAGCGCGGCGGGCCCCGTGAACAGACGGTCGGCGGTGCCGTCGACGTAGAACGAGTACGCGGCGGAGCCGTCGGTGCCGACCGTGGCGACCGCCAGCGTGGTCGGCTCGGCGCCGCGCTGCACACCGGACACGTCCACTCCGGCCCCCCGCAGCCCGTCGAGCAGTGCCTCGCCGAAGGCGTCGTACGACGTGCGGGAGCAGAACACCGTGGGCGAGCCGAGGCGGCCCAGCGCGACGGCCGTGTTGTACGGGCCGCCGCCGAGCGCCGGTCTGAGGTCCGCGAGGGCGCCCCGTCCCTGCGGTACCAGGTCGATCAGGGCCTCACCGGCGACGACGATCACGAGTCGGTTCCTCTCTCGGACAGCTCGGGCCGGGAAGCTATCCCATCGAACGGCGAAGGTAAACGTCGGCGCCCGGTGCCTGCGCCCGCCCGACCCGCCCCCGGCCTGTCCGGGCCCGCTGGGTATCGTCGGCGTGTCCAGCCCCTTGACCAGTGGAGGCCTTCATGTCCGGCCGTCCCTCCGCGAGCCGCCGCACGATCCTGCGGGGAGCGGCCCTCACCCCCGCCGTCGCGCTCGGGCTCACCGCCTGCGGTCCGATGGGCGGCGGCGTCTCGACCCCCGCCACGCCCACCGCGCCGGTCGACCTCGGCGCCGAGAGCGAGGTCCCCAAGGGCGGCGCCAAGCTGTACCGGGACCACAACGTGGTGGTCAGCCGGGACGCGGACGGCAGCCTCAAGGCGTTCAGCACGATCTGCACGCACGCGCAGTGCCCGATCAACAAGCTCCAGGGAACGAAGCTGATCTGCCCCTGCCACGGCAGCGAGTTCGACGCCACGACCGGCGAGGTGGTGCGCTCCCCGGCCAGCGCGCCGCTGCCCGAACTGCCCGTGCGCGCCCAGGGCGGCAGGCTCGTCGCCGGACCCGGCGCCTGACGTCCGCCGCCGGCCGGCCCGCTCACTCCCAGTCCCAGCCGACCCCCACGGTCCCCGACCGCACGCGCGGCTCCACGAGGTGCACCGAACGGTGCCGCTCGCTCACCGGCAGCTCCCGGCGGCCGCTGCGCGGAGCCGCAGCCGACGCCTGCGTGAACCGGTGGCAGCGCACCGGCAGGGTGCCGGCGTCGAACCGCACCTGAAGGGCGTACTGGCCGCCGGCGGAGGCGAACTCCCGGACGTACTCGCGGGTCGTCCCGGCCGTTCCGTCCTCCACGCCGTGCTGGAACAGGAACGTGTCCCCGGCCCGCAGCCGGGTGTCGAAGAGCAGCTCGGCCACCAGCACCCCGGTGGCGTGGTGCCGGCGTATCCGCCCGGTACGGCAGTTCTCCAGGGCGTGCACGGTCATCCGCTCCGGGGCGCACCCCGGATCGCCGTGGTGGACGGCCACGAAACGGTCCACGCCGTCCCGGTGGGCGCGCACGATGTGCTGGGACTCGCGTCCCGCCAGTTCGCGCCGCGCCCCGATCAGCACCCGCTCGTGGTGCCCGAGCACGTGCAGCCCGCCACCGGGCGGGCAGTCCAGCTCCGCCAGCAGCCCGCGCAGCACGTCCGAGGCCTGAACCAGGGAGCGGTAGGAGCGGACGGCGGGCCGCCCGGCGGCCGAGTGCTCGTCGGCGTCGGCCAGCAGCCGGATCAGCGACTCGTCCGGCAACCGCAGGATCTCCTCCAGCGCCCGTACGGCCCGCAGCGACTCCGGGCGCTGCGGGCGCCGGGCACCCTGCTGCCAGTAGCTGAGACTGGTGACGCCGACCTTCACCCCGTAGCGCGTCAGATGGTGCTGCACGCGCTGCAACGGCAGCCCACGGGCGGCGATCGCGGCGCGCAGCGCCACGTGGAAGGGGCCGCCCCGCAGGGCCGTGTCCAGTTCCGCGGTGGCGACGTCCGCCTGCTGTGGGGCGTGCGGCATGCGCGGGCCTTTCTGTGAAGTGCGGGCGGCTCGGCGGCGGACCCTTCACGCGGGTCGTCGGGGCCGCCCCGCGCCAAGGCAGGGGTTCTTCACATCCGTACGCCGTCGTTCACGGCCCCGAGTTCCCCCGCATTGAAGCGTGTTGACCAAGTCCCGACAACACCTGAGACCCGACAGGAGTGCGCTCCTGGCCGAGGAGGCACCCCTGGCCGGGGCGCGCCGCGGCCCGGGTCGTGGAGGGCCGCCGCGGTGTCAGCGCTCGACAGTAGGGTTGAGACATGGCCGACCCCTCCAGCTACCGCCCCAAGCCGGGAGACATCCCGGACTCCCCCGGGGTCTACCGCTTCCGTGACGAGCACCGCCGGGTCATCTACGTCGGAAAGGCCAAGAGTCTGCGCCAGCGCCTGGCGAACTACTTCCAGGACCTCGCGAACCTCCACCCGCGCACCCGCAGCATGGTCACCACGGCCCAGTCCGTGGAGTGGACGGTGGTGTCCACGGAGGTAGAGGCGTTGCAGCTGGAGTACTCCTGGATCAAGGAGTTCGACCCCCGGTTCAACGTCAAGTACCGCGACGACAAGAGCTACCCGTATCTCGCGGTGACGATGAACGAGGAGTTCCCGCGCGTGCAGGTGATGCGCGGCCACAAGAAGAAGGGCGTGCGCTACTTCGGGCCGTACGCGCACGCGTGGGCCATCCGCGACACCGTCGACCTGCTGCTGCGCGTCTTCCCGGTGCGCACCTGCTCGGCCGGTGTCTTCAGGAACGCCGCCCGCACCGGCCGCCCCTGCCTGCTGGGCTACATCGGCAAGTGCTCCGCGCCCTGCGTCGGCCGCGTCTCCGCCGAGGAGCACCGCGAACTGGCCGAGGACTTCAGCGACTTCATGGCCGGCCGCACCGGCACGTATCTGCGCCGTCTGGAGAAGCAGATGACGGAGGCGGCCGAGGAGATGGAGTACGAGCGGGCCGCCCGCCTGCGCGACGACATCGAGGCACTGAAGAAGGCCATGGAGAAGAACGCGGTCGTGCTCGCCGACGCGACCGACGCCGACCTCATCGCCGTCGCCGAGGACGAGCTGGAGGCCGCGGTGCAGATCTTCCACGTGCGCGGCGGACGGGTGCGCGGCCAGCGCGGCTGGGTGACCGACAAGGTGGAGGACGTCACCACGGGCGCCCTCGTCGAGCACGCCCTGCAGCAGTTGTACGGCGAGGAGAGCGGGGACGCCGTCCCCAAGGAGGTCCTCGTCCCGGCCCTGCCCGACCCGGTCGAGCCGGTCCAGCAGTGGCTCGCCGAGCGCCGCGGGTCGAACGTCTCGCTGCGCATCCCGCAGCGCGGCGACAAGAAGGCGCTCATGGAGACCGTGCAGCGCAACGCCCAGCAGGGGCTCGTCCTGCACAAGACCAAGCGCGCCTCCGACCTCACCACGCGCTCGCGTGCCCTGGAGGAGATCGCCGAGGCCCTCGGCCTGGACAGCGCCCCCCTCAGGATCGAGTGCTACGACATCTCCCACCTCCAGGGCGACGACGTGGTGGCCTCCATGGTCGTCTTCGAGGACGGCCTCCAGCGCAAGAGCGAGTACCGCCGCTTCCAGATCAAGGGCTTCGAGGGCCAGGACGACGTACGCTCCATGCACGAGGTGATCACCCGCCGCTTCAGGCGCTACCTCGCCGAGAAGGAGAAGACCGGCGAGTGGGCCGACGGCGAGGACGTCCCCGTGGACGGCACACTCGCCGGCCCCGCCGGCGCCCTCACCGAGGACGACGGCCGCCCCAAGCGCTTCGCCTACCCGCCCCAGCTCGTCGTCGTCGACGGCGGGCAGCCCCAGGTGGGGGCCGCCCAGCGGGCCCTGGAAGAACTCGGCATCGACGACATCGCCGTGTGCGGACTGGCCAAGCGCCTGGAGGAGGTGTGGCTCCCCGGCGACGACGACCCGGTGGTCCTGCCCCGCAGCAGCGAGGGCCTGTACCTGCTGCAACGCGTGCGCGACGAGGCCCACCGGTTCGCGATCACCTACCAGCGCACCAGACGGGCCAAGCGCTTCCGGGCCGGGCCCCTGGACGACGTGCCGGGCCTCGGCGAGACACGCAAACAGGCGCTGATCAAGCATTTCGGCTCGGTGAAGCGGCTGCGGTCCGCGACAATCGACCAGATCTGCGGGGTACCCGGTATAGGCCGCAAAACGGCCGAGACCATCGCCGCGGCCCTCGCCCAGGCGGCCCCGGCCGCACCCGCCGTCAACACGGCGACTGGAGAGATCATGGAAGACGTGGAAGAAGCGCCACCGGCGACGGCGGCGGGTGACGCGGAGACGCCCGTGCCCACGGGCGTCCCGGACGACCGACGGGGGCAGGAGACATGACCGAGCACGACGCACGGCGAAGCGCCGAGCGAGATCAGTCCCACGAGGGACCGCGCGAGGAACAGCACGAGCGCGCGTCCAAGGAAAACGGAGCACAGGTGAGTACGGGCATCGACACGGCCGGCGTCCCCGACACGGCCATTCCCGAGCTGGTGATCATCTCCGGCATGTCCGGGGCCGGCCGGTCCACGGCCGCCAAGTGTCTGGAGGACCTCGGCTGGTTCGTCGTCGACAACCTGCCGCCGGCGCTGATCCCCACCATGGTGGAGCTCGGTGCCCGCTCGCAGGGCAACGTGGCACGCATCGCGGTCGTCGTCGACGTCCGCGGCCGCCGCTTCTTCGACAACCTGCGCGAGTCCCTGGCCGGCCTGGCGGCCAAGAACGTCACCCGGCGGATCGTTTTCCTGGAGTCCTCCGACGAGGCCCTGGTGCGCCGCTTCGAGTCGGTGCGCCGGCCCCACCCGCTCCAGGGCGACGGCCGTATCGTCGACGGCATCGCCGCCGAACGGGAGCTGCTGCGCGAACTGCGCGGCGACGCCGATCTGGTGATCGACACCTCCAGCCTCAACGTGCACGAACTGCGCGCCAAGATGGACGCCCAGTTCGCCGGTGAGGAGGAGCCCGAACTGCGGGCCACCGTGATGTCGTTCGGCTTCAAGTACGGCCTGCCGGTCGACGCCGACCTGGTCGCCGACATGCGGTTCCTGCCCAACCCGCACTGGGTCCCCGAACTGCGCCCGTACACCGGCCTGAACGACGAGGTCGCCGCGTACGTCTTCAACCAGCCCGGCGCCAAGGAGTTCCTCGACCGCTACGCCGAGCTGCTACGGCTCATCTCGGCCGGCTACCGGCGTGAGGGCAAGCGGTACGTGACCATCGCGATCGGCTGCACGGGCGGCAAGCACCGCTCGGTGGCCATGTCGGAGAAGCTCGCCGCGCGGCTCGCGGCCGAGGGCGTGGAGACCGTCGTCGTCCACCGGGACATGGGGCGCGAGTGAGCGGACGTACTCCGCGGCTGAGCAGGCTGCGCCGGGTGGTGCCGGAGGGGCGTTCGGCGCGGCAGGCGAACGCGGCGCGCGCGGGGCGCCCGGCCGAGGCCCGGGGCGGCCGGGCGCGCCGCCGCGGCGCCCAGCCCAAGGTGGTCGCCCTCGGCGGCGGCATGGGCCTGTCCGCCTCGCTCGCCGCACTGCGCCGGATCACCGGCGATCTCACCGCCGTCGTCACCGTGGCCGACGACGGGGGCTCCAGCGGGCGCCTGCGCGACGAGCTGGGCGTACTGCCGCCCGGGGACCTGCGCAAGGCGCTGGCCGCGCTGTGCGGCGACGACGACTGGGGCCAGACCTGGGCCCGAGTGATCCAGCACCGCTTCACCTCCCAGGGCGACCTGCACGACCACGCGGTGGGCAACCTGCTGATCGTCGCCCTGTGGGAACAGCTCGGCGACCACGTCCAGGCGCTGGACCTGGTGGGCAAGCTGCTGGGGGCGCACGGGCGCGTGCTGCCCATGTCCGCCGTGCCCCTGGAGCTCCAGGCCCTCGTCAAGGGGCACGACCCGGAGCGGCCCAAGGAGGTCGGCACCGTGCGCGGCCAGGCCACCGTCGCGCTCACCTCGGGCGAGGTGCAGTCCGTGCACCTGGTGCCGCACGACCCGCCCGCCGTGCCCGAGGCCGTCGACGCGGTCCTGGACGCGGACTGGGTGGTGCTCGGACCCGGCTCCTGGTTCTCCTCGGTCATCCCGCACCTGCTGGTGCCCGAGCTTCTCGACGCGCTCACCGAGACCAGAGCACGCCGGGTACTGTCCCTGAACCTCGCGCCGCAGCCGGGAGAAACCGAGGGCTTCTCCCCGCAGCGTCATTTGGAGGTTTTGGGACGACACGCCCCTAAACTCGCCCTGGACGTGGTGCTGGCCGACGAGGCCGCTGTGCCCGACCGCGAAGTGCTCACCGAGGCCGCCAAGCGGTTCGGCGCCGCGGTCGAGCTCGCGCCGGTGGCCCGGAGGGACGGAACTCCGCGGCACGACCCGGAGCTGCTGGCCGCCGCGTACGACCGTATTTTTCGGATGCATGGAAGGATCGGCCCATGGCGATGACGGCAGCGGTGAAGGACGAGATCTCCCGGCTCCCCGTCACCCGGACCTGCTGCAGGAAGGCGGAGGTCTCCGCCCTTCTGCGGTTCGCCGGCGGCCTCCACCTGGTCAGCGGGCGGATCGTGATCGAGGCGGAGCTGGACACCGCCATGGCGGCACGGCGCCTGAAGCGGGACATCCTGGAGATCTTCGGTCACAGCTCCGAGCTGATCGTGATGGCTCCGGGCGGGCTGCGCCGGGGCTCGCGCTACGTCGTGCGCGTCGTCGCGGGCGGCGACCAGCTGGCCCGCCAGACCGGTCTGGTCGACGGGCGGGGCCGGCCGATCCGCGGTCTGCCGCCGCAGGTGGTCTCGGGGGCCACCTGCGACGCCGAGGCCGCCTGGCGCGGTGCCTTCCTGGCCCACGGCTCGCTCACCGAGCCGGGCCGTTCCTCCTCCCTGGAGGTGACCTGCCCGGGCCCGGAGGCGGCACTTGCCCTGGTCGGTGCCGCGCGTCGGCTGGCCATCGCCGCGAAGGCCCGCGAGGTGCGGGGCGTGGACCGAGTGGTGGTCCGCGACGGCGACGCGATCGGCGCCCTGCTGACCCGTCTGGGCGCCCACGAGTCCGTGCTCGCCTGGGAGGAGCGGCGGATGCGCCGCGAGGTCCGCGCCACGGCCAACCGCCTCGCCAACTTCGACGACGCCAACCTGCGCCGCTCGGCGCGCGCGGCCGTCGCCGCCGGGGCGCGGGTGGCCCGCGCCCTGGAGATCCTCGGCGACGACGTCCCCGAGCACCTCGCCGCCGCGGGGCGCCTGCGCATGGAGCACAAGCAGGCCTCGCTGGAAGAGCTCGGCGCCCTCGCCGACCCCCCGCTGACCAAGGACGCCGTCGCCGGCCGCATCCGCCGTCTGCTGGCCATGGCCGACAAGCGAGCCTCCGACCTCGGCATCCCCGGCACCGATGCGAACCTCTCCGAGGAACTGGCGGACAACCTGGCGGGCTGACCGCCACCGACCGCGACCGGCCCGGCCCCACGTCCTGACCGGCCCTCGTCGCGTCCTGATCGTCCGCGACCGCCCTGCTACCTCATATCGACTGTCACCGCACCCCCTGCCGGGGCCCCCCCGGCCACCCCCCCCGGGGGGGGGGGGGGGGGGGGGCGGCGGGGGGGGGGCGGGCCCCCCCGCCCCCCCCCCCCCCGGCGGCCGCGCGGGCCCCACCCCCGGGGGCGGACC